>JBILLI010000586.1:0-4929 GCA_044376155.1 Polyangiales bacterium | reverse complement strand
AGTTTGCCAAGAGCTCCAGGCGCCTGAAATCAGGCCGGATGCCGGAGGGGTGGTCGCGACCACGTAGGCTTCGGGGGAAGGGCCGGGGAAGGGGGCCGCGCGCCGCGATTCCACTGTGAAAACAAGCGTTCTTCAGAGACGTGCCCCGTGGCGAACCGAGGCGGGGGAAGGGCTGGGGAAGGGGGCTACGCGCGATGCCAGGCGCGCAGGTCAGCCCCGGAGTTCGCGCTTCAAGATCTTGCCCGTGGGGCCTTTGGGGAGCGCGTCCAGGAAGACCACCTCGCGGGGGTACTTGTACGCCGCGAGGCGCTCCTTGCAGTACGCGGTGATGTCCTCGACCGTCGCGCTGTGCCCCGGCTTCAGCGCGAGCACGGCCTTCACCTCCTCGCCGTGGCTGGCGTGGGGGATGCCAATCACCGCGGCCTCCATCACCGCGGGGTGGCCGTAGAGCACCTCCTCGATCTCGCGCGGGTACACGTTGAACCCGCCGCGGATGATCATGTCCTTCTTGCGGTCGACGATGGCGTAGTACCCCTCGGCGTCGCGCACCGCGATGTCGCCGCTGTGGAACCAACCATCACGGATGCTCTCGGCGTTGGCCTCGGGGCGCTTGTAGTACCCCTTCATGATGTTGTGCCCGCGGATGCAGATCTCCCCGGGCTCCCCCACCCCCTCGACCACCTTGCCGTCGTTGTCTTCGAGCCGAAACTCCACGCCCCAGATGGGCAGCCCGATGGAGCCCGGCTTCTTCGCGCGATCGAGGCGGTTGAAGCTCGCCACGGGAGAGGTCTCCGAGAGCCCGTAGCCCTCGAGGATGTTCACCCCATACTTCGCGTCGAAGGCGTTCATCACCTCGACGGGCATCGCCGAGCCGCCCGACACGCAGAGCTTCAGCGACGACACGTCGAAGCGCGCGGCCTCGGGGTGGTGCAGCAGGGCGAAGTACATCGTGGGCACGCCCGCGAAGACCGTCACCTTGTGCTGCTGCATGAGCGACAGCGCCGCGGTGGGGTCGAAGCGCGGGAGCAGCACCAGGGTGGCCCCCGCCGAGAGCCCGCCGTTCTGCAGCACCGTCTGCCCGAAGCTGTGGAACAGCGGCAGGGTCACCAGCATCGTGTGGTGCGCCTGCGTGAGGGGCAGCAGGTCGTTGGCGGTGTAGCGCGCGTTGAAGAAGAGGTTGAAGTGCGTGAGCTCGGCGCCCTTGGGCCGACCTGTGGTGCCCGAGGTGTAGAGAATCACCGCGGTGTCGTCGGCGTTCGTCGCAGGCGCCTCGGTCACGGGCGTCGCGCCGCCGAGGAGGGCCGTGAAGTTCACCGCGCCTTCGGGGGCCGTGAGGTCCGTGCGGTCGGCCTTCACCACCACGAGGTGCTTGCAGGCCTCGACGCGCAGGAAGGCCTCCTTCGCGGCGCCGAGAAAGCCCTCCCAGGCGATGAGGGCCACGGCGTCGGAGTCGTCGAGGTGGTAGGCGATCTCCTCGGCGGTGAGCAGCACGTTCAGCGGCACCACGGGGTTCGCGGCGTAGTGCGCGCCGTAGTACGCGATCACGAACTGCGGCACGTTGGGGAGCAGCAGCGCGACGTGCTGACCGGGGTGCAGCCCCAGGGACTTCAGCGCGCCGGCGAAGCGCCGCGCCATGCCGTCGAGCGCGGCGTAGGGGATGGAGACGTCGCCCACGATGACCGCCGGGCGCTCGGGATGAACGCGCGCGGTCTCGCGAAGCAGGGTGGCGAGGTTCAGACTCATCAATGCCCTCCGTGGCGGTGAGGGCGCGGATCATCGCACGACCCCGAGCCCCGTCGGGACCCTGTACCCACGTGACGCGCCGCGGCACCCCGATGGGCTCCGACGGGATGTCACCGCCGCGCGGGGGAGCGCGCGACGAGATGTCACCGGCGACCCCCGAGAACCTCAGAAAACCCAGGGAATTCCGCGGCGGCACAGGCGCTGCTGTGGGGCTCTCGCATGGATGCCACACCCGTTTCAGGGGCTCCGTATCGGGACCCCTCCGTCGCGCCGCCGGTGACCTTCGTGGTGCCGCCGTCGCCTGCACCCCGGTCGCACCTCCTCGCGACCCTCGCCCTCACCGTCGCCGCGGTGCTCAGCACCCGCGCCTCGGTGCGCGTCACGCAGACCCTCTCGGCGATGATGCACGCGTCTCCGCCGGCGCGTGAACCCAACCTCTCGGGCCGCCGCGCGCCGTCGCTGCGCGAGGCCGCCGAGGACCTCGCGCGACGTCACCGCGGGTCCCTCTTCGTCGCGCCCGATGTACCCTTCGGCGCCCAGCGCAGCCTGGTCACCGACGCCTTCGATGGGAGCCCCCGGGACGCCGTTCGCGCACTCGACGCGTGGGCCGCCACCCGGGGGTTGTGGTTCCACGACGACGGCGGGGTGATGCGCCTCGAGCGCGCGGTGACCGCCGTGGACTTCGCGTGTGACGACACCCTCGACGCCTGCGCGTCCCGACTCGAGCGCGTGGCCGCGGTCACCGTGCAACGCGCCGCGGGGGTTGATCCCCGCCGGGTGCACCTCCGCCTCACGCGTGACACCCCCGCGGTGGAGGGGACCCGTGACGCCCTCGTCGCCGCGGGCCTCGTGGTGGACGTGCAGGGACGCACGCTGTGGGTCGCCGACGCGCCGCCGTCGCACGGAGAACTCGCGCCGCGGGCGGTGGCGCCCGGGGTCATGGCCTTTGCGCGCAGCGACGTGCACCGCTGGCTGCAGACGGGCATGGGGCCGCTGCGCACCACCCGCATCGTCCCCGCCCTGCGAGACGGCAGGATCGTGGGGGTGCGGGTCTACGGCGTGCGCCGCGGCGAAGGCATCGCGCGCCTGGGGATCGTGGACGGAGACGTGATCCAGCGGGTGAACGGGCTCGACATCGCCTCGCCCGATCGCTGCCTGGAGGCCTACGCCCGACTGCGCCAGAGCGACGAGGTCGTGGTGGACCTCGTGCGCCGCGGCCGACGGCTCACCCTGCGCTACGTGATGGTGTAGCCCTCAGCGGTCGAGCCACGCGTACACGTGGGGGAAGACCTCCTCGTGCGCCCGCGCGCCGAGGATCAGGTCGAGGTGGTCGTAGTGCGCGTGCGCGCCCGAGCCCGGACCCACCTCCACACAGTCGCGCTCCTCGGCGCCGAGGAGCTCGTAGGCCGTGCGCACCGCGAGGGGCCGCGCGAGGCGGTCGCGGTCGCCCGCGATCACACACGTGGGCACGGTGACCTTCGCGAGGCCCGCGCGGTAGTCCACCGCGCCGTCGACGCTGTCCCAGCGGCCGTCGGCGATCCACCCCAGGAACTGCCGCGCCACCCCGACGGGGATGTCTCCCATGGTGGTGACCATCACCCGCCGCAGCGTGGCGTCGTCGTAGTGCTCCGCGCGAAAGCCCTCGCCCAGCCATGGGGGCATCCAGCGCCCCATCAGCGGCGCCACCAGGGTGAGCAGGAAGTTCACCGGCGTCACCCGCCGGAACGGGAGCAGCAGCAGCGCCACCTGCCGCGCCACGCGCTCCACCCGCACGCCCTCGAAGCGCACGGGCGAGCCGATGGTCACCAGCCGCCGAATGCCCGCGCCTCCGAGCGCGCCCAGGAACGCGTAGGCCAGCATGCCCCCCATGCTGAACCCCACCCAGTCGACCTCGGCGCGCCCGGTGACCTCGCGCACCTTGCGCAGCGCCGCGGGGATGTCTTCGCGGGCGTAGGTGTCAAAGGTCGCGTCGCGCGCGCTCGTGGTGCCTGCGAGGGCGTCGCTGCCGCGCAGCTCCAGCACCCAAACGTCGCGGTCGCGCAGCGCGAGGGCCCGCGCGAGGGACTTCTCGGGGTCGAACGCGAAGGCCCGGCGGTTCATCGACAGCCCGTGGCAGAGCACCACCGGGGGCAGGGCGCTGGCGGGGGACGCGGCGTGCAGCCGCCCGAGGAAGATCTCGGCGCCGTCGGCGGTGCGCAGGGGATAGGTCTCGTCGAATCCGTCAGGCGTACGCAACCGCTTGCGCCACAACGACACCCACCACCGCGTGGCCAGCGCGAGGAGCACCGGCGCGAGGGCGGCGAGGCCGAGGACGATCCAGAGCCAGCGGGGGAGCATCGCCGCGCGAGTGTGTCACCCGCGCGGCGCGAGGGGAACGGTCAGCGGCAGGCGACGAAGTAGGTCGTGCAGCCCGAGAGCGCGCCCGCGGGTGTGCTGGTGGCCTGGCAGCCCCAGGTGGTGCCGCCGGTGTTCACGAGGTTCGAGCGGAAGCCCGTGTTGCCGTTGGCCACGAAGCCGAACTGCTGCCCGAGGGCGCCGGGGATGCGCACGGTGTTGCCGTGCCAGTTCGTCAGCGTGCAGCACTGGGACCAGCCCGAGTTCGCGATCCCCACGAGGCACTGGTTCGCGGCCGCGGGGTTGTTGTTGGTGAAGTACGAGATCGAGAAGTTGCACGACACCGTGGCGCCGAGGCTCACCACGCTGGTGTTGCCGTCGGACGCGTGGCTCACGAGCCGGCGCCCGAGGTTCGTGCAGCTCGACCGGGCCACGGCCTCGGTGCAGCCCGTGACGCTGCCGGTGCCGCAGGGGACGATGAGCACGGGCTGCGAGGCGCCGCTCACGTCGAGCACGGTGCCGTTGGCGTTGGCGCATACCGAGTTCACGCAGCTCTGCCCGGACTCGCAGGCGATGCCGCACGCCCCGCAGTTCGCGTTGCTCGTGGCGAGGTTCACGCAGGTCCCGTTGCAGCGCGTCTCGCCGCTGCCGCAGGGGGTGAGGCAGACGCCGTCGGCGCAGCTCTGTCCGCCGCTGCACGCGCGGCCGCAGGCGCCGCAGTTCGCCGTGCTGGTGCTGGTGTTGGTCTCGCAGCCGTTGCTCGACTCGCCGTCGCAGTTGCCGAAGCCCGGCACGCACGCGCCCACCACGCAGCTCCCCGACGCGCACGCCGCGACGGCGTTGGGCACGGAG
>JBILLI010000585.1:0-4932 GCA_044376155.1 Polyangiales bacterium | reverse complement strand
CGCCGGGCTCACCGACTGCGCGGGCTCATGCCGCGACCTCCAGAGCGACCTCGCGCACTGCGGCATGTGCGGCCGCGTCTGCGCCGCGGGGCAGGTGTGCTCCGGCGCCATGTGCGTCACCTCCTGCGCGAGCGGGCAGACCAGCTGCGCGGGATCGTGCCGCGACCTCCAGAGCGACCGCGCGAACTGCGGCGTGTGCGGGCGCTCGTGCGCCAGCGGGCAGCGCTGCGCCGCGGGCGCCTGCGTCACCTCGTGCGTCGCCGGGCTCACCGACTGCGCGGGCACCTGCCGCGACACCCAGACCGACCGCGCCCACTGCGGCGCCTGCAACCGCGCCTGCGGCAGCGGGCAGGTGTGCTCCGCGGGCATGTGCGTCACCTCGTGCCCCGCGGGCCAGAGCGACTGCGCGGGCGCGTGCCGCGACCTCCAGAGCGACGGCGCCCACTGCGGCGCCTGCAACCGCGCCTGCGCCAGCGGGCAGGTGTGCTCTGGCGCGGCCTGCGTCACCTCGTGCCCCGCGGGGCTCAACGACTGCGCGGGCTCGTGCCGCGACCTGCAGAGCGACCGCGCCCACTGCGGGGCCTGCAACCGCGCCTGCGCCAGCGGTGAGGTCTGCTCGGGCAGCACCTGCGTGGTCACCTGCGCGAGCGGGCAAACCAACTGCGCGGGCTCGTGCCGCAACCTCCAGAGCGACCGCGCCCACTGCGGCGCGTGCGGGCGCGCCTGCGCCAGCGGCGAGGTCTGCTCCAACGGCGCCTGCGTGATCACCTGCGCCGCGGGGCAGACCAACTGCGCGGGCTCGTGCCGCGACCTCCAGAACGACCGCGCCCACTGCGGCGCATGCAACCGCGCCTGCGCCAGCGGACAGGTCTGCACCAACGGCGCCTGCGTGGTCACCTGCCCCGCCGGTCAGAGCGACTGCGCGGGCGCGTGCCGGGACCTCCAGACCGACCGCAGCCACTGCGGCGCCTGCAACCGCGTCTGCGCCAGCGGACAGGTCTGCGCGTCGGGGACCTGCGCGGTGTCGTGCGCCGCAGGGTTCACGAACTGCGCGGGGTCGTGCCGCAACCTCACCAACGACAACGCGCACTGCGGCGCCTGCGACCGCGTCTGCCCCGCCGGGCAGCTCTGCACCAGCGGCGCCTGCGCCCTGAGCTGCGGCGTCGGCATCACCAACTGCTCGGGCACCTGCCGAGACCTCCAGAGCGACCGCGACCACTGCGGCACCTGCGGGCGCGCCTGCGGATCGCTGCAGACCTGCGCCGCGGGCAGCTGCGTGAACCTCTGACCGCCCCGTCGCCCGCGCCGACCAGACGTTGACAAGTCGGCGCCGGCGCGGCTCTCTCCCGCGCCTCGATGGCCGCTCCCCGCCTACGCTTCACGCTCATCGACGGCCTGCGCGGCCTCGCGGCGGGTAGCGTGATGCTCTACCACTACTGCAGCGGCGACATGCGCCCCTACCTGGCGCGCGCCCTCCCGGCGTGGTTGCTCACCGCGGCCCGCAGCGGGTGGGTGGGCGTGCAGGTGTTCTTCGTCCTGTCGGGCTTCGTCATCGCCTTCGCCATCGGCCGCCGGGAACTCACCGCGGGCGGCGCCGCGCGCTTCGCGCTCCGTCGGCAGGTGCGCCTCGACCCGCCGTACTGGTTCTCCCTCGCGCTTTCCTGCGGGTGGGTCTGGGGCTGGAAGCTGCGCCTCCACGACCAGCGCTGGGTGCCCTCGTGGTCCGACGTGGGCGCGCACCTGATGTACCTGCAAGGGATCCTGCGGCTGCACCCGATCCAGCCCGTCTACTGGACCCTCGCCATCGAGGTGCAGTTCTACCTGGTCTTCGTGGCCTTCCTCGCGCTCCTCCGCCGCGCGCCGCGGGTGATGCCCTGGGCCCTGCTGGCCAGCGGGGTGTACTCCCTGCACCTCGCGATGCACTGGCGCGTGCCCACCGCGTGGTTCGCGCACCACTGGTACATGTTCGCGCTCGGCGCCCTCACCTGGTGGCGCCTCGACAAGCGGGCCCACGCGGTGCCCCACGCGCTCTACCTCGCGTGGGTGGGCGCGTGCGCGTGGCACTTCGAGCGGCTGGAGCCCGCGGCGGCGTTCTTCACCGCGCTGCTGATCACCGTGGCGGGGGTGCGCGACCGCTTGCACCGCTGGCTCGACCTGCCGCGGCTGCAGTTCCTCGGGCTGGTGAGCTACGGGATCTACCTGTTGCACCCGCTGGTGGGCGCGCAGACGCGGTGGGTGCTGGGCGCGGTGATGCGCACGTGGCGCACGCCGTGGAGCGCGCTCTTCGTGGTGGTGGTCTCGTGCCTCGCGACGGTGGGATGCGCGTGGCTGCTGCACATCGCCATCGAGAAGCCCGCGATGCGCCTCGCGGCCCGCATCAAGTGGGACCGCTGAGGGGCGCTCAGCCTCCGCGCTTCACCGCGTCGTAGCCGCGCTCGACGTCGGGGCCGCTCTCGACGGGCAGCCCCGAGGACGACCAGCCCACCTCCTGCACCCGGCCGAACGCGTCGCGCGCGCCGTCCCAGCCCGCGCGCTGGTCGGTGAGCTGGGTGTAGCCCGCCGACGCGAGGGCCTCGGCGGCCCGCATGCTCCGCCCGCCCGAGCGGCACGCCAGCAGCAGCTTCGCGTCCCGCGGGAAGCGCTGCTGCATCACCGCGAGGAACTCGGGGTTGGGCTGCATCGCCCCGTTGACCGCATGGGCCCAGGGCACGTTGTAGGCCCCCGCAGGGTGCCCCGCTTCGAACTCCGGGATGGAGCGGACATCGACGAGCGTCCAACCCTCGTCGCTGACGAGGCGCTGGGCTTCCTGGGGAGACACGCGCGAAATGGTCATGGCGCGCGTGTTTGCGTCCGCGCCCCGCGAACGTCAAGCGCGGGGCTTCACCGTCAGCACCGAGCAGTGCGCGTTGCGCACCACGGTCTCGGCCACGCTCCCGAGAATCAATCGGTCGAGGCCCTTGCGGCCGTGGGTGCCTACCACCACCAGGTCGGCGGGCATCTGCCGCGCCTGCGCGACGATCGCCTCGGCCGCCACGCCCTGCACCGCGGCGAACTGCACCGTCAGCCCGGCCGGGCTCGGGCGCTCCCCCCGCACCGCGCGAACCATCCGCCGGAGGTCATCCACGGACTGCTCCACCAGGTCCATCCCCTCGCCCACGTCAGGCTGCTCGGGGATCACCGTGAGCAGCAGCATGGATGTCGGCGACCATCGATCCGCCAGCAAGAACGCCTCGCTCAGCGCGACCCGGGAGCAATCACTGAAGTCCAACGCCACGAGCACACGGAGCATCGGGGCCGCCTGCACTCCGCTCAGGCCGCGCCGTCACGCGGGGGCGGTCGGGGCGTGCCGTCGTCGTTGGCCTCTCGCAGCCCGCGCTTCAGGTTCGACACCCCCTCCCCCACCGCCCGACCAAGCTCCGGCAGCTTCGACGCGCCGAAGAGCAGCACAACAATCAACCCGATCACGATGAGTTCGGTGGCTCCCATGGCGTCGTCGCCTCCAATCGCCGTCGGGTATACCACCCTCCTCCGCGCGCGGCCACGCTCCCGTCACCCCCGAGAGGCTCCCCGCGGCTCCGCGCGACCTTCACGCCGCACCCATGCTACATCACGGCGCATGAGCGGCCCGTCTCGCCGTGAGGTGCTCACATCGCTGGCCTCGCTGCTCGCGGGCTGCGGCGCCTCCCCTTCGCCCCCCGACGACGCAGGCGTCAACGACGCGCCGAGCTGGTCCGACGTGCCCGACGACGTCGATCTCGGCCCCTCGGTGTCGGTGCGCTTCGAGCACGGCGTGGCCAGCGGCGACCCGCTGCACGACCGGGTGATCCTCTGGACCCGGGCGACGCCCCTGGAGACGCCTCGCCCGGACGACAAGGCCCTGCTCCGCTGGGAGGTGTCATCGTCGCCCGACTTCTCCGAGGTGGTGGCCCGCGGCAACGCGATGGCCGACGCGCGGCGCGACTGGACCGTGAAGGTCGACGCGACCGGGCTGCGCCCCGGCGGGGTCTGGTACTACCGCTTCACCAGCGGCGACGCGCGCTCTCCCATCGGCCGCACGCGCACCGCGCCGCAGGGCGCGGCGCCACGACTGCGCTTCGCCGTGATGAGCTGCGCGAGCCTCGCGCACGGGTACTTTCACGTCTACCGCGACATCGCCCGGCGCGCCGACGTCGACCTCGTGCTGCACCTCGGGGACTACATCTACGAGTACCCCTCGGGATTGTTCGGAGGCGTACGACCCTACGACCCGCCCACGGAGATCGTCTCGCTCGGCGACTACCGCCGCCGCTACGCGCAGTACCGCCGCGACCCCGACCTGCAGGAGATGCACCGACAGCACCCGATGGCGGCCATCTGGGACGACCACGAGTTCGCGAACAACTCCTGGCGCATGGGCACCTACGGGCGCCCCGACCCGCGCTTCGCCGCCCGCGCCGAGGCCGCGCGCCGGGCGTGGTTCGAGTGGATGCCCACGCGCGAGGGCATGGGCGAGCGGATCTACCGACGGCTGCGCTACGGCGACCTCGCCGACGTCATGCTCCTCGACACGCGCTTCGACGGCCGCGACGCGCAGAAGCCCAACGACACCCCGCGGCTGCGGGATCCGTCGCGCTCGATCCTCGGGATGACCCAGGAGGCGTGGCTCGCCGCGCAGCTCGCCGACGTCGGCCCGCGGTGGCGCGTGCTCGCGCAGCAGGTGGTGCTCTCGCCGCGCCCCATCGACCTGAACGTCGACGCGTGGGACGGCTACCCCGCCGCGCAGGAGCGCCTGCTGGCGTCGTTCCGCGTGCCCGGCGTGGGCGACCCCGTGGTGCTCACGGGCGACATCCACACCTCCTGGGCCTTCGACGTCACCCCCGCCCCCGGTGACCCACAGCGCTACGACCCCGAGACCGGCCGCGGCTCCCTCGCGGTGGAGCTCGTGACCCCCGG
>JBILLI010000075.1:0-17147 GCA_044376155.1 Polyangiales bacterium | reverse complement strand
CGGCGCGTAGGTGTCATCCCCCGCCGCAGCGCACCGTGGCCTGCACCCGCGCGCTCTCGCGCTGCGCGCGCTCGCACGCCTGGCCGTAGAACGTGACCTCGCCGTAGTCGCGGTCGCTCCAGTCCCAGCCCTCGGCGCGGGCGGGGTCGCGGGGCACGCGGGCGCCGTCGAGGTCGATGTCGATGGCGTCGGGGGCGTCGGGGCGCGACGGGGTCACGTAGCTGCACAGCGCCACCGCGCGCTGAATGCCCTCGAAGGTCCGCGCGAGGCTCCCCTGACGGCGCACGGAGGTGTACCGGGGAGAGCCCGCGTTGGGGCGCCCGCCCGCCTCGGCCATGCGGTCGAGCACGGTCTGAAAGCGGGCCTCGATGCTGCCGTCGATGCCGATGACGTAGGTGAAGATCCCCGCGCGCCGCGCGTCGTCGAGGGCCGCGACGGTGCCGTCGTCGTCGAGGCACGAGAGCCGTCCGCGCTCGCCCGCGCATTGGGTCATGGGGTCGAGGCACTGGCACGCGTCGGGGGCGATGGCGCCGTTGCAGTTCGGGATGCCGTCGGTGAGCAGCACCATGTACGACGCCGTGGCGCGGTCGCCGTTGGCCCGGAGCCACGCGCTGCCCCGGCGCACCGCGGCGGCCGTGGGGGTGGCGCCCGCGGGGTCGTTGCGCTCGAACATCTCGTTGATCGCCGCGGCGTTGCGCAGCGCGACGGGCACGTTGATCCCGTCGCCGGGTTGCACCTGACACGCCTGGAGGTAGCGGCTCGCGAGGTCCTCGTCGGGCGTGCGGGGGAAGAGCAGCGCGCCCATCGGCAGGCGGTCTTCGAAGCCCGGGATGGTGGTGCGAATCGCCTCCACCGTAGCGGCCCAGCGGCTCACGCCGCGGTCGCCCTCGAGGCCCGCGAGCATCGAGCCCGAGCGGTCGATGACGAACAGCAGCCGCGCCGAGCGGCGGATCATCCCGAAGCGCCCGGCGACGCACCCGTCGAAGCGCACGAAGACGTCTTCCTCCGCCGCGTCGACGGTGGCGTCGGGCACCCGCAACCCCGTGCGCGCGCCGCACCCGAGGAGCACCGAGAGACCCAACGCGCGCACCGCTCGACGCATGACGCCGGCGACCCTACCACGCGAAGCGCGCGGCTTTCTCGCGCGGCGCCGGGGCGCGGCGATAGCGTCGCACCCCCAATGGATCCTTCGCTCCCAGGCACCACGGGCTTCGGCGCGGCGCTGGCGCAGAGCGCGCTGAGCCTCGTCGCGGTGTGCGCCCTCGCGTGGTGGGCGCTGCGCTGGGGCGCGCGCCGCAACCTCCTCCCCCGCGGGCGCGGCGACCTCGAGGTGCTCGAGCGCGTCGCGCTGGACCCCGGCCGCGCGCTCTACCTCGTGCGCGTCGGCCCGAAGGTGCTGGTGCTCGGCGGCGCCGAGGGGGCCCTCACGAACCTCGCCGAGCTGCGCCCTGAAGATCTCCCGGCGCGTGCAGAAGTGCCTGCGCCGCAAGGGTTCGCGGAGATCCTCGGGCGGTTGCGGGAGCGGCCGTGAGCAACCCCGTGGTGCTGGCCGTGCTGCTGGGGGTGGCCGCGCTGCTGCCCGCGGTGCTGCTGGTGGCGACGTCGTTCGTGAAGATCTCCGTGGTGCTCGGGGTGCTGCGCAACGCGCTGGGCGCGGCCGACATCCCCGGCGCGACGGTGGTGACCGCGCTGGCGGTGATCCTCTCGCTGCACGCCATGGCGCCGACCTTTCACGCGGTGGACGTCGCCGCGGGGGACCGCCTCGCCGCGGCCCTCGCGCGCGACCCCGCGACCCCCGAGGGCATGGCCGCGTGGCGCGACGCGTGGACCGCCGCGCGACCGCCCATCACCCGCTTTCTGCGGGTCAACGCCACCCCGCGGGACCGCGCGTTCTTCCTCGACCTCGCCCGCGAGTCACGCGCGCGGGCGGCGCGGGGCCCCGACGCGCTGGTCACCCCCGCGCCCGACGGCGATGACCTGTCGGTGCTGCTCCCGGCCTTCGTGACCAGCGAGCTCACCCGGGCCTTTCTCCTGGGCCTGCTGCTGCTCCTGCCCTTCCTCGTGGTCGACCTCGTGGTGGCCAACGTGCTCGCGGCCATGGGGGTCTCGTCGCTGCCCCACGGCAGCGTGGCGCTGCCCTTCAAGCTCCTGCTCTTCGTGCTCGCCGACGGGTGGACCACCCTCTGCCGCGCGCTGGTGCTGGGCTACCGGTGAACGCTCAGGCGCTCTCGCCGGGGTTCGCCGCGAAGCGGTAGCCCACGCCCCGCACGGTCTGCACGTACTCGCCGGCCTCGCTGAGCTTCTCGCGCAGGCGCTTGATGTGCGTGTCGACGGTGCGGGTCTCGACGTGCATGTGCAGGCCCCACACGTCCGAGAGCAGGGTGTCGCGTGACTGCACCCGGTTCTTGCGCTCGATGAGGGTGATCAGCAGGCGGAACTCCAGGGCCGTGAGCACCACCTCGCGCTCGGTCACGAACACCCGGTGCGCGCCGCGGTCGATGCGCAGGCAGCCGAAGAGCAGCTCGGACTCGCCCGCAGGCACATCACCCTCCGACCGCCGCAGGATCGCCTTCACCCGCAGGATCAATTCCCGCACGGAGAAGGGCTTCACCACGTAGTCGTCGGCGCCGATCTCGAAGCCCACCACCCGGTCGATCTCCTCGCCCCGGGCGGTCACCATGATCACCGGCACCGCGCGCGTGGCGGGGGTGGTCTTGAGCACCCGGCACACGTCCGTGCCCGAGCCATCCGGGAGCATGAGGTCGAGCAGCACCAGGTCCGGGGGATCGGCCTGCGCGGCCTTGAGCGCGTCGCTCGCGCGCTGCACCGCGTGAACCTCGTACCCCGCCTGCGTGAGGTTGAACTCCAGCAGGCGCACGAGGTCGGGCTCGTCTTCCACCACCAGGATGCGTTGTGTTCGGGTCACAGCGCCGGCGACGTTACCGCCGCCCTGTGACGGGCGCGAAACGCCCCGGGGACGTCTCCGGGCCCGCGGCTGTCACACGTCCGTTGCAATCCGTGGATTGCGCTGTCGCCCAGGGCTGTCACCGTCCATGACCCCGTGGTCGCCGCCCCCGTCAGCCCAGACCTCCGCCCGCGCGCGGAGGAAGACACCCCCGTCGCGTTTCGCGTGCAGGGGCTCTCGTGCGCGTATGGCGACCGCGACGTGCTCACGGATGTCACCCTCGATATCCCCGCGCGGCGGGTCACCGCGCTCATCGGCCCGTCGGGCTGCGGCAAGAGCACCTTCCTGCGCGTGCTCAACCGGATGAACGAGCTCCGCGAGCCCGTGCGCATGCGCGGCGCGGTGCTGCTCGACGGGGTCGACCTGCACGCCCCGACCACCGACCCCGTGGCGCTGCGACGGCGCGTGGGGATGATCCCGCGGGACCCGTGGCTCTTCCCGGGCAGCGTCTGGGACAACGTGGCCTTCGCCCTCGACGCCGCGGGCGTGCGCGACCCCGCCACCCGCGCCGAGCGCGTCGAGTCGGCCCTGCAGCGCGCCGCGCTCTGGGACGACCTCAAAGACGACCTCACCCGCCCCGCCCGCGCCGTGCCCCCGCGGCTTCGACAGCAGCTCTGCGTGGCCCGGGCCCTCGCGGCGCAGCCCGAGGTTCTCCTCCTCGACGAGCCCACCAGCGGCCTCGACGCCGTGGCCACCGCGCGCATGGAGGAGCTCATCGCCGACCTGCGCGACACCCTCACCGTGGTGATCGTCACGCACGGGCTCCAGCAGGCCGCGCGGGTCTCGCAGACCACGGCGTTCTTCCTCGACGGCGCCCTCGTCGAGGTCGGCGACACCCGCACGATCTTCACCCGACCCCGCCGCGAGCAGACCCGCGACTACGTCACCGGGAGAACGGGATGACCCCCCCCACGCGCGGGCACATCTCGCGGGACTTCGATGCCGAGCTCCGGGAGCTCCGCTCGCACCTCCTCGCCATGGGCGCCCGCTGCGAGCGCGCGGTGCACCTCGCGACCACGGCCTTTCTCGACCGCGACCTCGCCGTCGCCGCCGAGGTGCAGCCCATCGACCTGCGCATCGACCGCGACGAGATGGAGATCGACGAGCTCGCGCTGCACATGATCGCCCTGCGGCAGCCCGTGGCCGACGACCTGCGCTTCATCACCACGGCGCTGAAGTTCGTCACCGACCTCGAGCGCATCGGCGACGAGGCCGTGAACATCGCCGAGCGTGTGCGCGAGGTGGCCGTGGCCCGGGCGATCCCGCCGCACCCGCAGATCGCGTCGATGAGCCACGCGGCGCAGGCGATGCTCCGCGAGTCCCTCGACGCCTTCGTGGCGCGCGACGCGCAGCGCGCCGAGGCCGTGCTGATCCGTGACGACGAGGTCGACGCGGCCTACGGCGAGACCCTGCGCGCGGTCTTCGACTGGATGCGCGACCACCCCGGAGAGATCCCCGTGGGGCAGGCCGTGGTCTCGGTCGCGAAGTACCTCGAGCGCGTCGCCGACCACGCCACCAACCTCGCCGAGCAGGTGGTGTTCATGGTCCGCGGAGACGACGTGCGACACCGCCGCGCGCGGGGCGAGGGGCGCGACCCGTGACCGCGCTCGCCCGCAGCCTCCGGGCGTCGTCGGCCGCCGCCGCGCTGCTCGGCATCGGTAGCGTCGTCCTCGCCGTGAACGCCGCCTCGCTGCGCGCCCTCACCGCCGCGGGCGCGCCGCTCCCGCCCGGCGTCACCCTCGCCGCCGCCGCCGGGACCGCCCTCGCCGCCACCCTCGCGACCACCCCTCTGTGCGTCGCCGCGGGCACCGACCGCGCGCGCAACGCCTTGTCGCGCAAGGGCCTGGACCTCGACGGGGTGACCCTCGAGGCCCTCCGCGCGCTGCCCGCGGTCTTCGTCGGCGCGCTCGTGGGCCTCGCGCTGCGGGCGCCCTTCGGCGGCGTCGCGGCGCTCTGCGCGGGCACCGCGGCCATGGCCTGCGTGAACGTCGCGAACTACGCCGCGCTCTGCGAAGACGCCCTGCGCACCGTGCCGCGGGAGCTCGAAGAGGCCTCCCTCGCGCTGGGCGCGACGCAGTGGTTCACCCTGCGCAGGGTGACCTGGCCCACCGCCGCGCGGGGCATCGCCGCGGCGGGGCTGCGGGCGACCGCACGGTTGTTGGGCGAGGCCGTGCCCCTCGCGCTGGTGCTGGGCGGGGTGTCGGCGTGGTCCGCCGCCCTCGGGCTGGGCGCCCTCGCGCTGCTCGGGGTGCTCGCGGCGCGGTCGCTGCGCGAGCCGTCAGCGTAGCCCGAGCCGCCGCGCGACCTCGAGGAAGTCGTCGGGCGGCGGACACTCGAAGCGCATCGGGTCGGCCTCGGGGTGCGCGGGGTGCGTGAAGCCCAGCGTGCGCGCGTGCAGCATCACCCGCGGCGCCGGGATCACCGCGCCCTCGTAGCGACGGATGTACACCCGCTCGCCCACGATGGGGTGCCCCCGCTCCGAGAGATGGATGCGGATCTGGTGCTGCCGCCCGGTCTCAAGGCGCGCCTCGAGCAGCGTCGCGCCGCCCCCCTTCGTGAGCTGCGCCACGGGCTTGATGTGCGTGACGGCCTTGCGGCCCTGGGACCCGGTGCGACCCCGGGCCGAGCCCCGCAGCCCGTCGCCGCGGTCTTCGAGCAGCATCGACTCGATGGTGACCTCGCGGTCGATGTACCCGTGCACCAGCGCGAGGTAGACCCGGTCGACGGCATGGCGGCGAAAGAGGTCCGCGAGGTGCCGCTTGGCCAACCACGTGCGACCGAAGACCAGCGCCCCCGAGGTCTCCTTGTCGAGGCGGTGGACCACGAACAGAGGACAGTGCGCGGGCGCGAGGTCCCAGCGGTGGAGGGCCACGCCGAGGCGGTCGACGAGGGTGTCGCGCTCGGTCTCGTCGAAGGGCACCGTGCTGATCCCCGGGGGCTTGTTCACCACCGCGAGGTGCGCGTCGAGGTGCAGCAATCGGTCGCGCGTGAGGTGCAGCACGGGGGAGTCGACCCGCGCGGCGGAGGGCCCCTCGGGGCTCACGCTCACCTCGCTGCCGGCGGCCACGCGGTGCCCGGGGTCGGTCACGGCGGCGCCGTTCACCCGCACCTTTCCACGCAGGCAGAGCTTCTTCGCCGCGCCCCAGGGCACCCCGAGGGCCTCGCGCACGAGGGAGGAGAGCGCGTGGGCGTGCTGTTCTTTCGAGACTTCAAAGGTGTGCGTGGGCGTCGTCACGTCGTGCGGTCCGGGGGGAGACGGATGGTACACTCCTCGATCCCGGCGCGACGCATGAAGATCTGCCCGACCTGCAACCTGCGCTACCCCAACGACGCGACGAGCTGTCTGCTCGACCGCACCGCGCTGGTCGTGGCGCCCGACCCCTACCTCGGGGTGATCCTCGGCGGCACCTACCGCATCGAGGGCATCGTCGGCGTCGGCGGCATGGCCACGGTCTACCGCGCGCGCAACACCCTGCAAGACCGCGTGGTCGCGGTGAAGCTCTTTCGCCGGGAGCTCTCGGGTGACCCCAAGCTCCGCGAGCGCTTTCGCCGCGAGGCCACGAGCACGCGACGGCTGCCGCACCCGAACATCATCGAGATCCTCGACTCGGGCGACACCGAGGAGGGACTGCCCTACCTGGTGATGGAGTTCCTGGAGGGCAACACGCTGGAGGCGGTGCTGAAGCAGTCGCCCGGTCCCCTCCCGGTGTCGCGGGTGGTGGAGCTCGGGGTGCAGCTCGCCGCGGGCCTCGCGCGCGCCCACGACTTTCAGGTGATCCACCGGGACCTCAAGCCCGACAACCTCATCGTGGTGCCGCGCGAGGGCGGCGGTGAGCTCTTGAAGATCCTCGACTTCGGCATCGCGCGCTCGATGCAAGACGCGCGGCTCACGGGCACCGGCGAGATCTTCGGCACGCCGCAGTACATGGCCCCCGAGCGCATCACCAGCATCGACGCCGGGCCCGCGGCGGACCTCTACGCGGTGGGCTGCATCCTCTACCGCTGCGTCACGGGGCGGCTGCCCTTCACCGCGCCCGACGTGACCACCTACCTGATCCAGCACCTGCGCGACAAACCCCCGGCGCCGCGCACGCTGCGCCCGGAGATCCCCGTCGCGCTCGACGCGCTGATCATGCAGCTCCTGGAGAAGGAGCCCGCGAAGCGCCCGGTGGACGCGCACGCGCTCGGTCGCGGCCTCGCCGCGGTGGCGCAGTCGCTCCCCGGGGCCGCGCCCAAGGTCTACGCCGCGCCCACGCCCGCGGCGCGCTCGGTGGTGGCCTCGCACCGCTCGACGACGAGCACCGGGAGCATGTTCTCGGCCGTCAGCGTCGCGCGCTGGGGGCGCCGCGCGGAGATCCTCGGGACCATGTGTCACAAGGTCTACGGCGACGCGATGCCCTCCGACGTGGCCGCCGCGGTGGGACGTCTCCGCGCCGCGGTGACCGCGATGGTCGACGTGCACGGCCGCTGGATGAGTGACCAGGCCCGCATCGACGGCATCGCCACCCGCACCCGCGAGGCCCAGGCGCGCTTCGGCCACGCCATGGACGCCCTCGCGCAGGACCTCTCCACCGCCCGCCAGGGCGCGGCCCCTGCCACCGAGGCCGCTCGGGCCGCCGAGGCCGTGCTCAACGCCCGCGCCGAGCGCTTCTGGGCCCTCCACGCCGCGGTGGTCGAGACGGGCCTCTCGCCCACGCCCAGCGCGGAGCTCGCGGGGCGTTACCGCGAGGCCTTCGCGGCGATGGAAGAGGCCGCGCCCGCGTCCGAAGACCTCGCCCGCGCCCGCGCGTGGGAGGACGGCTGCCTCGCCGAGGTGAAGGACCTCGAGTTTCAGATCGACGCCCTGCGCGCGCAGCTCGAGCGCGTGTCGCAGCACGGCGAGGACGACATGCGCGAGGTGCAGAAGCGCCTGCAGACCGCCGCGGCGCAGCTCGCGCAGATGGAGGCCACGCTGCTGCAAGACGCCACGCGGCTCACCACGCTGCTGCGCCCGCGCCGCGAGCTCGCGGCGCTGTTCACGGAGCTCGAAGCCGACGCGGCGTGAGGGATCGTTCGTGCCCGTACGAACGGGCGATCAGCGCAGGTACGCGCAGGACGAGTCTTCGAGGCACTGATGCCCCGTGGGGTCGGCGAGGTAGGGGATCTCGGTGCCGTTGGTGAAGAGGTACCGCCCCACCATGCTGAACATGTACACGCCCATGTCGAAGGCGATGGACTCGTTGTAGATCTCGCGAAACCCGTGGATCCCCTGGGGCTGCACGTAGGGGCTCACCATGCCCGACGTGGGCATCCCGTTGGCGTAGGTGAACACCGCGTCATCCCCCGGGCGGGCCATGGGCTGCGAGCGGCGTGACCAGCGCAGCGGCGCGCCGGGCACGCCGTTGCGACCGGGGGTCACGGGCTGGATCCCGCCCATGCCCATGGCGAGCTGATCGCGCCCGTTGCGGTTGAAGTACTGGCGCCCGTCGGAGATGTCGTCGAGGTCGGCGAGGAAGTTCTCGCCGCCGGTCCCCGCGGGGTGCCGCGGCAGGCGCGAGAGGCCCTCGATGGCGTGGTAGCCCAGGTAGACGTCGTTGGGCGTCGCGAAGCCCGGGTAGCGCGCGGCGAAGTCCGCCGGCGCGCGGAACTCCGCGAGGTGCGCGGGCGCGTCGTGCGGGAGGAAGGGCACGATGCCCGCGGCGCGCGCGAGGGCGTAGCCCGTGGCGATGGTGACGTTGGGGTCGCCCGTGGTGTTGGTGATCAGCATCGAGCGCGGGCGCGCCGGTCGGTCGGCCGTGCCCAGGGGCTCCAGGAACACCCGCCGCGCGTAGTTGATGGGATCACCGCGCTCGACCACCATCTGCGCGAGCATCACGAGTCGGCGGAACTCCGGGGTCTGTCGGCGACGTCCGAAGCCCGCGGTGGGGGCCACGAGGGGAGCGCCCTGCTCCCAGGTGCGCGCGGCGAACGACGCACACGCGCGGCAGCCCCCGTCGCGCTGGGTCGCGCCCACCTCCCAGGTGTTGATCACCCGATCGGCGCGCGGCGCGGCGCCCACCCAGGTGCACGAACCGAAGCGGATCTTGTCGCGCCCGTGGCGGTAGTACGACACCTCCCAGCGGTCGTCGGCGTCGGAGGGCACGGGCACGCGAAAGCGCCCGGGCACTCCCCCCGTGACGCCGCTGCACTCGACCTCGCCGTTGGAGAGGTTGCGCACCACGAGGAGGTCGTCGGCGGCCAGGCCCGCGGCGGGGAGGCAGGCGAACTCGCTGCGGCCGCGGTTGTCGAGGTCCGAGGCGACGATGTGGAGGGAGAAGTCGCCCGCAGGGCACGAGGTGTCGCGGCCCGGTCCGGTGCTCGGGGTGGAGAGCACCAGGGGGCCCATGACCCGAAGGACGAGGGCCGCGAGCACGGAGCCGTTCTCGGTGCGAATGGCGATGTCGGCGAGGCCGCCGCCGCCCACCACGGGCACGCTCGCGGTGATCGAGGGCTCGGCGCCGGTGAGCACCGCGGTGGTGATCCCGCCGAGGGATCCGCCCGCGGCGTAGAAGTTCGAGGTGGGCCCGCCGAGGTCGGGCACGCCGTTGCCGTCGAAGTCACCGGCGATGTCGGCGCGCCCGTCGCGGTTGTAGTCCCCGTCGGAGCTCACGCCCGCGCCGTCGCGGGTGGTGAAGGTCATGGTGCGCGCGGGGCGTCCGTCGAAGGCGCGCAGCACCCGCACGGCCTGCATCTGGTCGATGATGGTCTGCCGCACCGAGTCGCGGGTGTGAAAGAGGTACGCGGTCCAGTAGTCGGCGCCCGAGTCGGGGGTGCGGTCGCCGTTGAGGTCCCGCGCGCGCCCGAGGGTCAACGCGGTGCCCGCGCCGCCGATGCACTGCGCGCCGAACGCGCCGCGCAGGGCGGTCTGGATCGCCGGGGTGAGCTCGAGCCCGTGGCCCGGGGCGTTGAGGGTCACCAGTGCGTGGCCGTGCTGCAGCACCAGCCCGCCGTACCCGAGGATCTCGCCGCTGTTGCTCCCGTGGCCGTGCATGAAGATCAGCGGCGCGAAGGGCTGTCGCCGCTGGGCGGTCTCCCGCGGGATGAACAGGGTCATCGCGATGGTCTCGCGGTTCACCCGCGCGCGGCCGGTGCGCCAGTCGATGTCGAAGACGTCGTCGCGGCTCTCGCGCTCGGGGTCGCCGAGGAAGAAGGGCGTGTCGAACACCAGCGTCACGATGTGCGAGAGGTTCGCGTAGGAGCGCAGCAGGATCTGCGTCTGCGCGGGGTTGAGCCCGAGCAGCGGCCCCACGCCCATGAGCGTGGCGCGGAACTGATCCCCCGTGGCGACGTAGGTCTGCGCGCCCGCGGGCATGCAGTTCGGGCCGCCCTGCATGGTCATGGGCGCGGCCTCGGCCGGGAACTGCGTGGCGAGGCGGGCCATGGACCCGCGGCCGTAGAGCCCCTCGCGGATCGTGTCGAGGTCGTCGGTGACCGACTGCGTGGTGTAGGTCCACGCGAAGGCGACGTCGCTCCAGCCCGCGGTGGCGAGGGAGCCGTAGAGCTCGGGGTGGGCCGCGAGGTGGCGCGGGAGCGCGGCGAGGGCCTCGGTCTGCCGCACGTGGTGGACGTGGTCGAAGGGCGAGCGCACGGGTTGTCCGTTGGCGCCGCGCAGTCGGTTGGTGAGCACCACCGCGTAGGTGCGCCGGGGGCGCAGCGGGACCAGCGGTCGCAGGATCAGCGTGCGCGACTCGCGCTCGTAGAACCACGCCATGCGGTCGACGGTCTCGTTGGGGGTGCCCATGAGCCGCCCGTCGAGGGTGTTGGGGCGGTCGAGCACGCCGTCGAAGTCGGTGTCTTCGCCCGGGTCGAGGGCGCCGTTGTTGTTGGCGTCTTCGTTCACCGTCTCGAAGAGCAGGTTCGACTCGGTGCTGCGCGGGTCGTTGTCTTGATACTGATCGGTGTGCGTGACGGCGTAGGGGAAGTTGCCGGAGTTCAGGTCCAGCGGCACGGGCAGGCCCGTCTCCATGTCGACAAGGTAGACCGCGTGGTTGACGAAGTCGGCCTGGCGAAAACGCCCCGTGCCGCCCTGCCGCTGGAGCAGGTCATCGATGTTGAGATCCCCGTCGAAGGGCACGGTGATGGGCCCGAAGGTGCTCCACCCATCGAGGTCGTTGAAGCGCGCGCGGGTCATGCGCTCGAGGCCCGTGGGCACCAGCACGCTGGCGTTGATGCGCCGCCCCGTGGGAGAGCTCGGGTCGGGCCACGTCGCGACGTCATTGGGCAGCGGGATCAGCGGGAGCGTGTCGTACTCCAGGTCCCAGGTGATCCTCGGGCCGGTGCCCGCGGGGGTCACGCGGTGGCCCTGCGGCGTGCCCTCGTCGCAGCCGGGTGCGAGCGTCGCGAAGGCCGCCAGGGCCAGCACTCTCCAGATCCTCATGGTGTGCCTTGCGGGTGAAGAAATCGTGAATGACATCGGCGTCGCGAGTGTACATTGCGCGCGGCGCTCGTGGTGCCACGAGAATTAGTCCCCGAGGTGTCGTTGATGCTCTCTGCGCGCGGGTTGTCTCCCCTCTCTGTCTTCGCCGCGATGGCCCTCGCGGCGTCCCCCGCGCTCGCCCAGACGCCCGCGCCCCCGGCCCCGGTGACCACCGCCGCGACGCGCTGGGAGCGCGGCGTGCGCATCGGCGGGGAGTACGAGATCCGCGGCAACCTCATGGGCGACATCCCCCTGCGCGCGCTGCCCCGCACCGACCCCGCGACGACGGGACGTCTCGGCCAGAACCGCTGGGGCAACCAGTGGCTGCGCTTGCGGGGTGAGGCCGTCTTTCGAGAGAACCTCAAGCTCACCGCGCAGATGGATGTGGTGAACGGCGTGGCCTTCGGTGACCTCGCCCAGGGGGTCGAGCCGCAGGCGCTGCGCAGCGACGAGTACGGCTACCCCGGCGTGCGCTTTCGTTATCTCTACATGGATTGGGAGACCCCCATCGGCCTCTTGCGCGTGGGGCAGATGGGCTTCTCGTGGGGCCTCGGGATGGTGGCCAACGACGGCGACACGCCCACGGTCTTCGGTGACTACCGCTACGGCGACCTCGTGCGCCGGGTGATGATCGCCACGCGCCCGCTGGGCCGCACGAACCCGCTGGTGGTGGCCCTCGCGGGCGACTGGGTGGCCACCGACCTCCTCGCGGACTATGAGCGCCGCGACGAGCTCGCGTTCCAGGGGATCCTCGCAGCGTACTGGGGCGAAGGCGAGAACCGCGTGGGCGCCTACGGGGTGTACCGCTGGCAGGAGAACCGCCTCGCCGACACGCTCGCGGCGTTTTTCGTCGACGTGTACGCGCGCTGGGGCTTTCGCGACAGCCGCGGGGGATGGAACTTCGCCGCCCTCGAAGCCGCCTTCGCCACGGGCAGCACCACCTACGCGCGCACCGTGGAGAACCCCGATCAGGCCGTGCGGCAGTTCATGGCCGTGCTCCAGCTCGGTCGAAAGTCCCCCACCTGGGACGTGGTGCTCGAAGGCGGATACGCCTCGGGCGACGCGAACAGCGAAGACGCGGTGCAGGGCCGCGCGACCATCGACCCCGATCACCGCGTGGGGCTCATTCTCTTTCCCGAGGTGCTCGCGGCGAACACCGCGCGGGCGGCGCAGCTCGCGCAAGACCCTGCGCTGTCGGCGCGGGCCGCGCGGGGCAGCGAGCTCATCCCGACGAACGGCGGCGTGGCGGGCGCGGGCTACCTCTTCCCCTACGGGATCTTTCGCCCCGTGCGCTGGCTCGAGATGCGCGTGGGCGCGGTGCTCGCGTTCTCCAGCACCGACGTGGTCGACCCCTACGCGCAGCGCGCGCTCTCGCGCACGGTGAACTGGCGCGGCGGCAACAGCGGCGCGCGGGACCTGGGCTTCGAGGTCGACGGCGCCGTGCTGGTGAACCACCCCATCGTCGGCAACCTGGTGTTCTCGGGCGGCGTCGAGGGCGGGGTGTTCCTCCCGGGCGGCGCGTTCACCGATGAGAACGGCCAGGGGATGTCGCCCATCGGCCTCGCGCGCCTGCGCCTCGGCCTGCGCTACCGCTGACCCCGCGGCCGCGCCTCTTCGCTCACCGCGCGCGCAGGCGCAGCATGCCGACGACGTTCACCCCGGGCGCAGGAAAGCCCGCGCCATACGGGGTGAACGCGCCGTTCCACACGTTCTCCACCGCGGCGCCCACGGTGATCCACGGGCGGATGTTCCACCCCCCGCGCACGTTCATGCTCACCCACCCCGCGACCTCGCGGCACGTCGCCGCGCCGCCCGGACAGAGCCGCACGTCTTCGCGGTCGGAGGTCGCGAGGCGCGGCTGCGGGAGGCCGCCCTGCACCGAGAGCTCGGCCCACCCGACCTCGCCGCGCCACCCCCCGGCGATGCGCCCAACCGCGGGCGTGACCTTCGCCATGGACTCGTTCACCCGGTTGCCCGACTCGTCGGGGAAGGCGTTGTCGGCCTGCGTGTACATCGCCGCGAAGGACCCGAAGAGCCCGTTGCGCGCGCGGTACGTGAGGTCCACCTCGGCGCCGAACATGGTGCCATCGCTGGCGTTCTGTCGGGTGAAGACCCGGCGGTCATCGATGACGGTCATTCCGTTGAACGAAGAGGGCACGCGGACCACGAGCCCCGTGAGCAGCGCGCCGTAGACGAAGGCCGACGCGCTCCATGGCCCGCGCACCACCCGCGCGCCGAGCTCCGCGCTCCACGAGCGCTCCGCGCCGAGGCCCGCGTTGGGCACGTCGAAGGAGCGCGCGCCGGAGCCGAGCGCTTGCAGGTCATCAAGGTTGGGCGCGCGAAAGCCCGTGAGCACGTTGGCCATGAGGGCCACGCCCTCGGTCACGAGGTAGCGCGCACCGACGGAGCCCACGGGGGCGAGGAGCACCTGGTCCATCGCGGCGGTGGCGCCGTCGACGGGGGCGGTGGTGCGCACGAGGGCGAGGCGCGCGCCGGCCTCGAGCAGCCAGCGCTCGCCCACGCGCTGTTGATAGAACGCGTAGAGCCCGCCGCTGAGGTAGGTGCTGCCGTCGACGTAGCGTCCGCGCGAGGCGCTCGCGGCGCCGTCGCGGGTGGTCACGGTGCCGCTGGCGACGTCGTCGAGGCTCACCTCGGCGCCGATCGCCACGCGCGCGCCGCGGTGCCGCACGTCGACCTGCGCGTTGCCCAGCCAGGTCACCACCTGGTCGCGCTCCACGTCGAGGCGCGCCGCCCGGATGCGGTCGCGGACCTCGGTGCGCACCATGGCCCCGCCCCGCGCGCTGATCGAGAGCGCGTCGGAGCCGTAGCGGTAGTGCACGTACCCGAGGTCGCGCTGCTGCAGGCGGAACACCCGCTGGTCCGTCGCGGTGGAGAGGTCGGGGCGCGGCGCGTCGAGCAGCGAGCTGGTGTGAAAGGCCACGCCCACGCGGTGCCCGCCGCGGGCGGTGACGGTGCCGCGCGCGCTCACGGCCCAGTCATGGTAGCCCGTAAAGCGCTGCACCCCGAGGTCGCCGCCGGCCATCACCTGCCCGGTGGTCCCGCCCGACGCGCCGAGCAGGAGTCCGACGGGGCCGTACTCGCCCTCGACCATCCCGCTGGAGACGAACGCGCGCTCGGCCGAGGCGCCGCGGAGCATGAGGTCGCCGCGCCCACGAAAGTGCCCGTCGCTGCGGGCGACGGCGTCGGCGGGGTTCACCATCACCACGCCGCCCAGCGCGTCGGAGCCGTACATCACGCTCGCGGGGCCGCGCACGACCTCGACGGACTGCACCACCGACGGATCGATGAGCGTGAGCAGCGCGTTGCCGCCCACCCGGGTGAGCGAGTCGTTGAGGCGCAATCCGTCGAAGAGCAGCAGCGCGCGCTGACCGCCGAGGCCGCGCAGCAGCGGGGCCGCCGACGCGCTGGTGGTGCGCTGCACGAAGACCCCGGGGAGCTCGTCGAGGCGCTCACCCACGTCGCGCGCGAGGGCGCGGCGCGCCGACGCCGTGCTGTCGACGGAGACCGCGCGGGGCGTGTCGAGGAGCGACTCCTCACGGCGCGAGGGCGCGACGACCTGGGCCTCGCCCGCGCCCTCAGGCTCCGGCGCCTGCTGCGCGCGGGCGGGCGTCGCGATGAGGGTGACCGCGAGGGGCAGCGCGCGCTTCACGGGGGTCAGTTGCAGTAGGGCTGATTGCGAAAGGGGTTCGGGCGGCAGCCGCGGGTGCCGATCCACTGGGCGAGGACCGTGGCGTAGTTGGTCGGGTGGTTGGGCGCCCAGATGCCCACGCGGTTGGCGCGGGCCTCGGCCTCGGCGTGGAGCAGGGTCTCGTGCAGCGGCGCCGAGGGGCAGCCGAAGCCGGTGTAGTACGCGCTCCACCCCTCGCGCACGAGGCGTGTCTGAAAGAGGTCGCCGTCCATGAAGACCAGGGCGAGGGTGCGGCCGAACATGTCCAGCTCGGGCTGGTCGGACCCGGGCCGCGCGCGGCGCTTCGCGAGCTGGAACAGCGTCCCCGTCGACATGATGCGCGCGACCTCCTGCGCGGTGCGAGCGCCGAAGGCGGTGCGCTCGGCGCCGGAGATCTCCTCGGCGTTGACCCAGAGGAAGCGCACCGAGGTGCGCCCGGTGATGGGCACCGCGAAGTGGGCCGTGTCGCCGTCGATGGCGTCCATGAAGGTCACGCGCTGCACGGGGAGGTAGTCCGCCGGGACCATCTCGGGGGTGATCCGCGCGGGGGCGGGGCAGCCGGAGTCCGCGCGCATGACGTCGGTGTTCGCGTCGGCGCTCGCCCCGTCGAACGCGGGCGCGTCGACGGCGGCGTCGAAGCCGGGATACGTCGAGGCCTCACGGCATCCGAAGGCCGCGGTGGCAAGGGCGAAGGCAAGGGCGGAGCACTTCAAGGTGCGCGCAGCATGACCCGCCCGAGGGCGCTCGCACAAGGGTGGCGGTCACTCCACGCGGGTCAGCAGGGTGACCACGCAGAGCGCGAGGAAGATCGGCGTGAGCACCGGGCGCTCCAGGGAGTAGGGCGCCCAGAAGCCCGTCACGAGAAATCCCAGCCCGGCGTAGGTCAGCGCGAAGAACGCGCCGATGCGGGCCCAGCGGGTGTCGTCGGGGAGGTGCGGGGTCGCGCGCAGCATCCACGGCGAGCGGCCCAACAGGAAGCCGATGAAGACCACCAGCACGGCGGTCGATACGCCCAGATCAACCCCGGAGACGGCGTCGCGAGGTAAGGGCAGGGAGTCTCTGGAGCTGCACATCACGAAGGGGCGCAGGGAGTCGTCCTCGATGTACACGAAGCGATCGAGCCGCATCGGGCGGATGGGGAAGAGCATCGCGGCGAACATCACCGCGGTGCCCTCGATCATCACCGCGTGGCGGAGGAGCTGCAGCCGTTGGGGCGTGAGCCACGGCCGCGGCGGGGCCTTCGGCGCCTCGGGGATGCGCAGCGGCGCGCTGCGGAACGGGTCGTCGATGGCCACGTGCGGCTCCCGCGTCGCGGCTCAGCGCCGCCCCTTGAAGCCCATCATCCCCTGCACCACCGACTCGCTGGCCTCGGCGATCTCGCCCGCCTCGCGCAGGCGGTCGGCGCAGTCTTCGCACATCTTCTTCGCGCGCCCGGCGACCTTCACCGACACGAGCTTCTCCACGTCGTCGTTGCACTGCTTGCAGAGCGCCATCACACACCTCGACGACGCCGACGATACCGCCGTCGGGGCCGCGCGCGTAGGCTCTCGCGATGTCGTTCGTGTTGCCCGTCGATGGGGCGTGGTGCCTCTTCTCCCCCGAGCTCGCCGCCCGCGCCGACCTCCCGCGCTGGCGGCAGCAGGCCGCGACCTTCTTCGACGCCGACCTCGCCGCGGTGCAGACCCTCAGCGACCCGGTGCTCCCGAGCGCGGCGGCGCTGGAGCTCGACGTGACCTCTCTGCGGGGCGGCGGCCCCACGCGGGTGCGGGTGGTGACCGTGGCCCTCGACGAGGCGCCGGCCCTCCTCGCGCACGCGGAGCTGGCCGTGGCGGCCATCGGGGGCGCGGGCTTCGACGCCCTGCTGCGAAGGGCCCGACGGCTGTGGCAGGTGCAGGCGCGGCCCGTGGGGGGAGGCGACCCGCGGGCGCCGCTGGTGGTCACCGCGGTGCTGGCCTCGGTGCTCCTCGCGCCGGTGGTGCCGCCCGGGGAGCGCACGGCCTTCGGGGTACGCGGCGCCCGCGTGCGATTGATGGACGCGGGTTGGCCCGACGTGCGAAGAG
>JBILLI010000584.1:0-4942 GCA_044376155.1 Polyangiales bacterium | reverse complement strand
CGAGCCGCTGCGGGTGACGCACTCGATCCCCGACGCGACCGCGCTGGCGATCCAGAGCGCCGCGGGCACGGTGATCCACACGGGGGATTTCAAGCTCGACGAAGACCCCGCCGACGGCGAGAGCACAGACCGGGACCGCTTCGAGCACTACGGCGCCGAAGGGGTCTCGCTGCTGCTCAGCGACAGCACGAACGTCGACGTGCCGGGCCGCAGCGGCGGGGAGCGCGGCGTGGCGAGCTCCCTCGCAGCCCTCGTGGCGCGCTGCCGCTGGCGGGTCATCGTCGGGATCTTCCCGTCGAACATCTACCGCCTCCGGGCCATCCTCGACACGGCCCTCGCGACCGACCGCAAGGTGGTCTTCCTCGGCCGCAGCGTGCAGACCCACGCACGCGTCGCGGGGGAGCTCGGTCGCATGGGCTATCCCCCCGACCTCGTGGTGTCGCCCGACCGCGCGCAGAGCGTGCCCCGGGCCCGGCTCCTCGCGGTGGCCTCGGGCACCCAGGGCGAGCGACAGAGCGCACTCGGACGTCTCGCCGCGGGGGATCACCCCCGCCTCGCCATCGAGAGCGGTGACGCCGTGGTGCTCTCGGCGCGCACCATCCCGGGCAACGACCGGGCGGTGTGGTCCATCGTGTGTGACCTCGAGCGCCGGGGCGTCGACGTGCACATCCCGTCGCTCTCGCCGGGGCTCCACGTGAGCGGCCACGCGCACCGCGAGGAGCAGGCCGAGATGATCGCGTGGACCCGTCCGCGCGGCTTCATTCCCGTGCACGGCACCTTTCACCACCTCTCGCGCCACGCGCGCCTCGCGAAGGAATTCGGCGTCGCGCAGGTCGAGGTCATCGAGAACGGCGAGACCGTCATCCTCGACCAACACGGTCTCTCCCACGGCACCCGCGTGACCGTGGGGCGGGTGCACGTCGAGGGCACCGTCGAGGTCGACGACGACGTGATCCGCGAGCGCGGCATCCTCGCCGAGGTGGGCGGGGTGTTCGTCGGGCTGCTGGTGAACAAGCGCGGCGCGCTCATCGCCGACCCCACCGTGTCGACCCGCGGGGTCACGGTGACGGGCGACGAAGAAGAGGTCCGCGAGGCCGCGCGGGCGGCGGTGGCGGCGGCCGTGCGGGCGATGTCGCCCGACGACGCGAAGAGCTTCGAGATGATCCGCGACGTGGCCCGCCGGGCCGCGCGACGGCCCTACCAGCGCGGGCAGAAGCGCCCGCTGGTGACCGTGTCGATCATCGAGGCCTGAGCCCCGGCCCGGACGTTTTCTTGCCCTCACGCGGCGATGCGTCGCACTCCTCGCGGGTGATGAGCGAGCGCGCGCCGCGGGCCTCCTGGGACGAGTACTTCATGAGCATCGCCCGCACCGTCGCGTCCCGCGCGACGTGCGACCGCAAGCACGTCGGCGCGGTCATCGTGCGCGACCGCACCATCCTCGCCACGGGCTACAACGGGTCCATCGGGGGCATGGAGCACTGCGACGAGGCCGGCCACATGATGGAGAACGGCCACTGCGTGCGCACCATCCACGCCGAGACCAACGCGGTGATCCAGGCCGCGCGCAACGGCGTGCGCATCGAGGGCGCGGGGATCTACGTCACCGCCTCGCCGTGCTGGCACTGCTTCAAGCTCATCGCCAACGCGGGGCTCAAGCGCGTCGTGTTCGGCGAGTTCTACCGCGACGCCAGGATCTACGAGTTCGCCACGAGGCTCGGCATCGAGCTCGTGGACATGTCCGCGCACACGCGCACAGACCCGTGACAGGGTACGTCCACTGAGAATTGCCCGCGGGGCAGGGGGTTGCTACGACCCCTTCGCAACGGAGGCGCTGACGCAGTGGACGGCATCGACACTCCCCCCCGGGGGCAGAGGGACGCACAGAAGATGAACGGAGACGCGGAGCAGCCCAGGAGCACGGGACGACGCGCGACTGCCGAGGCCATGGCCACGAAGCAGCGCGACATCTCGGTGAGCGAGTTCTTCACCAAGAACCGCCACCTGCTGGGCTTTGACAACCCCGCCAAGGCGCTGCTCACGACCATCAAGGAGGCCGTCGACAACGCCCTCGACGCCTGCGAAGAGGCCGGGATCCTGCCGACCATCGACGTGACCGTCGAAGAGGTCAGCGACGGGCGCTACCGGGTGAAGGTCGAAGACAACGGCCCCGGCATCGTGAAGGAGCAGATCCCGAAGATCTTCGCGAAGCTCCTCTACGGCTCGAAGTTCCACCGGCTGCGACAGTCGCGCGGGCAGCAGGGCATCGGCATCAGCGCCGCGGGGATGTACGGCCAGCTCACCACGGGCCGCCCGGTGGTGGTGGTCTCGAAGACCGGCAAGGGCCTCCCGGCGTGGCGCCTCGAGGTGCGCATCGACGCGCGCACCAACAACCCCGAGGTCCTCAACAAGGACCAGAACCGCACCGTCCCGTGGACCAAGGACCACGGCACCGCGGTGGAGATCGAGCTCACGGGGCTCTACCGCCAGGGCCGCACCTCGGTCGACGCCTACCTCGAGCAGACCGTCGTCGCGAACCCGCACCTGGAGCTCAGCTACCGCTCGCCCAAGGGCGAGTCGATGCACTGGCCGCGGGTGAGTGAGCAGTTGCCGCCCGAGGCGCAGGAGATCAAGCCGCACCCCCACGGCGTCGAGCTCGGGATGCTCCTGAAGATCCTGCAGGAGGCTGGTCCGCGCGACCTCAAGACCACGCTCATGGAGGAGTTCTCGCGGGTCACCGGGCCCGTGGCCGACGCCATCTGCAAGCGCGCCGACGTCGACCCCAAGGCTCTCGCGCCGAAGGTGTCGGGCGACAAGGTCGAGGCGATGCACGCCGTGATGGTGGCCTCGCACGCGAGCCTGCCGCCGACGAAGCGCCTCGTCGCGAAGTTCGCGAAGTCGACCAGCACGGTGCGCGACGAGGTGATGGAGGAGGGCAGCGGGTTCACGCCCGGTCTCGCCGACCAGATCATTCGCGCCGCGCACATCGAGCCGCCCATGAAGGCGAAGCTGCTCACGCCCACGCAAGTGGAGAAGCTCTCGGAGTCCCTCGCGGCGGCGCAGGTGCGCATCCTTCCGCCCCCCGCGACGTGTGTGGTGCCCGTGGGCGAGGAGCTGCTCCTGGAGGGCCTGAAGCGCCGCTTCAAGGCCGAGTTCTACGCGGCGCACACGCGCCCCGCGGCGGTGTACCGCGGCAACCCCTTCGTGGTGGAGGTGGGCGTGGCCTTCGGCGGCGACCTCCCGAAGGACGAGAGCGCCGAGGTGCTGCGCTTCGCCAACCGCGTGCCGCTGCTCTACCAGCCCCGCGCGTGCGGCATCACCGAGGCCGTGCTGCGCATCGACTGGAAGCCCTACGGGTTGCTCCACCGCAAGGGTGAGCTCCCGGTGGGCCCGGTGGCGGTCATCGTGCACCTCGCGAGCGTGTGGGTGCCCTTCACCAGCGAGGCGAAGGAGGCCGTGGCGCACTACGACGAGATCGTGCGCGAGATCCGCTTCGCGCTGATGGAGTGCGGCCGCAAGCTGGGCAACTGGGTGCGCGCCAAGGAGGGCGAGAAGTGGGAGATGGAGCGGCGCTCGCTCTTTGTGAAGTACATCACCGAGCTCTCGACCTCGATCTCGGCGATCACGGGCGTGAGCCGCGAGAAGATTGAAGAGGACTTTCACCGCGCGCTGCCGCGGCACGTGCACCTGCCCACGCCCGAGGCCACACCCGAAGACGGTGGCTCCTCGGCGCCCGCGGAGGCCGGTGCGGTGGACTCGGTGCCGCCGCCGCCGCCGCCCGTGCAGCAGCGGCCGTCGACGCCGCCCGAGGAGGACGACGACCCGCAGGGCTCCTTCGCGGAGATCCTCGGTGGGGTGGAGCGGGTGGTGCGGGTCGAGAAGAAGCGCAAGGTGCGCCGTGCAGACGGCGCCGAGGCGTTGAGGTGAGTGATGGACGCGCGTGACAAGAAGACCCTGGAGAAGATCCACCAGCTCGCCGTCGACGCCCACGTCTCGGTGAAGCTGCTGAAGAACCCGTCGCTGAGCATCCCCGTGCGGGCGCTCTCGAACGTGTCATTCAGCGACGAGAAGAAGGTGATCGAGCTCGGCGACTCCAAGCAGACGCGGAGCTTCTTTCACTACAAGCAGGCGCGGCTGTTCATGCAGACCTTCCTCATCGCGGAGCGCTGCAAGAAGCTCATCGAGGAGGGGGCCACGACCTCCATCCGTGACATCTACTACGACGCCAAGCACAGCGTCGCGGGCACCAAGGAGAACACCTTCGAGGAGCAGGCCGAGAGCGACCCCATCATCGAAGACCTCGAGGTCACCATCGACGCGCTCCGCGAGGAGCTGCACCTCCGCGCGGAGAACAAGGGCGCGATGGTGGGGCCCATGACCATCCGCGACACGGGCGACGAGATCGACCTGCGGCGCATGGGCAGCGGGGGGTGGTCGGTGCCCAGCATCGTCGAGGACAACCGCATCCAGGTGGTGAGCCACGAGGCCGACTTCGTGCTCTTCGTCGAGAAGGGCGCCGTGTGGGCCCGCCTCAACGAGGACCGCTTCTGGAAGAAGCACAACTGCATGCTGATCCACGGCGGGGGCATGGCCGCGCGGGGCACCCGACGCCTCCTGCGGCGGATGAACCAGGAGCTCAACCTCCCGGTCTACGTGCTCACCGACAACGACCCCTGGGGCTTCTACATCTACTCGGTGATCAAGCAGGGGAGCATCAACCTCGCCTACGAGTCGATGCGCATGGCCGTGCCCAAGGCCCGCTTCCTCGGGCTGTCGTCCTTCGACGCCGCGGACTTCAAGCTCGGCGCGAACGTCTCCATGGCCCTCAAGGACGAGGACCGCGCGCGCGCCGATCAGCTCATGAAATACGAGTGGTTCTCCGACAAGCGCTGGCAGGCGGAGCTGGCGCACATGAAGAAGACCGAGAAGAAATACGAGCTCGAGG
>JBILLI010000583.1:0-4978 GCA_044376155.1 Polyangiales bacterium | reverse complement strand
CCAGGCGGGCGGAGCCGGCGGCACGAACCCCGCGTCCGAAGGTTTTGGGTAAAGCCAAGCACGAGTGGGGGCAGGGAGTGAGGATCCATCTCCGCCTTCTCAAGAATCAGCGCTTCAGTGTGCCTGGTTCACAGGATCGCCTCGGTCTGTGTGGCAGCGGTGCGCGGTCAAAGATGGATCCGCCCTCCCTGCCCACACTCGTGGGGGCGGGGTTGGGGGTGGGGGCTCGCAGAGAACGCGCGGGTGATCGCGGTCGAAGGCCGTCACCGCGGATCCCTGTTCACATGGGCGGCGCGAGCCAGGGGGTGATCACGTCGCACTGGCTCCGTCGCAGGCCCGCGCCCATCACGGGGGTGGCGGAGATGTCGAGGTGGGCGTCGCCCGCGGTGGTGAAGGTCGGCCAGTTCACCGCGCCCATGCCGTTGGGGTTCGCGCCCGCGGCGAAGCGGGTCCAGTAGCCCTGGGTGATGTCGACGACCGGGCCGTCGGCGTCGCGGTAGCGAAAGAGCCCGGTGAAATTGCCGAAGACGAAGGGCAGCTCGGCGGAGTGAAAGACCCCGAGGCGCAGGAGCATCCCGATCTGCGTCTCGTGGGTGAAGTGATAGAGGAACACGGGCTGCCCGGCGTCGGCGTACTGCCGCGCGAGGTCGCGGGCGGGGCAGATGAACGCGGCGTCGGCGAGAAAGGCGTTGAACGCGGCGTTGATGCTCGGGAACATCGCGGGGGGATAGAGGGTGTTGAGCACCTCGTCTTCGTGGCCCGGCACCAGCCGTCGCACCGCCGTGCGGTAGGCATCCGTGGTGGTGATCGGGGTGGTGAGGGTGAAGATCGTCCCCTCGTCGCGGTTGGTGCCGGCCATGAGGGGCACGCGCGCGAAGCGCCCGCTGTGAAAGGCCGTGTAGGGCGTCTCGGGGATCACCCGTCCGTCGATGTTCGGTTGAAAGCGCGCCTCGAAGCGCAGGAGCTCGTTGGTCGACGGCAGCGCGGCGATGACCTCGGCGGGGCTCTTCGCGCGCAGGCACGTGGCCGCGGTCGTCTCGTCGTTGCACCCGAGGGCCCCGGCGAAGCGTCGCCCGAGGGAGTACGCGCTCTCCAGCGGCGCGCGGGCGGCCTCGTCGCGCATCGGCGTGAGCATCACGGTGCTCGTGCCGCTCTCGGTGATCGCGCGGTGAAAGAGCCCGCGAGACTCCGGGGCGAGGAGGTGCAGGCTCACGGCCATGGAGCCCGCGCTCTCGCCGAAGATCGTCACGTTGCCCGGGTCACCGCCGAAGCGCGCGATGCGGTCGCGCACCCAGCGGAGCGCGGCCTGCTGGTCCATGAAGCCGTAGTTGCCCGAGACGCCCTGGGCGTCGGACTCGGCCGAGAGGGCGGGGTGCGCGAGGAATCCGAGCTGCCCGAGGCGGTAGTTCAGCGTGACCACCACCACCCCGCGCCGCGCGAGGGACTCGCCGTCGTAGTCACCGCCCCAGGTGTGCCCCGAGATGAAGCCCCCGCCGTGGATGAACACCATCACCGGCCGGGCCGTGGTGTCGGACTCACTCGTGCGCGATGTCCAGACGTTGAGGGTGAGGCAGTCCTCGGAAGTGGGCGCGGTGCCGAGGAGCATCCCGGTGGGCTGCGGGCACGCGGGGCCCTTCTGCGTCGCGTCGCGGGCGGTGGTCCACGGGGTCACCGCGGCGGGGGCGCGCCAGCGTCGGTCGCCTGTGGGCGGGGCCGCGTAGGGGATCCCGAGAAAGCGCGCGACGCCGCCCTGCGCGGTGCCATCGAGGGGGCCATCAGGGAGCACAACCCTTTGCGGCACAGGGGGTCCGGCGTGGACCGGGACGTCCTCACCGACGGGCGTGTCGGTCACCGCCGCGGCGTCGACGGCGACGTCACGCGCGGTGCTCGCATCGGTGGTGGGGGCGGGCGTGCCCGAGCACGCGGCGAGGGAGAGCAGGGCGAGGGTCAGCGCGCGCATGGCGCAGAGAGAAGTGTCACGATTCGTGCGCCCTGCGAAGCGCGCCGGGCGGTCACTCGGCGTCGAAGCCGTCGCTGATGGGAATGTGCGGCAGCGCGTGGTTCATGCGCGCGCGCTTCACCGCGAGGTAGAACTCCGAGTGGGGGTTCGGGTCGATGAGCACCGGGATCTGCCCGCGCACGTCGACCCCGAGCACGCGCAGCGCGTTGAGCTTCTCGGGGTTGTTGGTCATCAGCCGCACCGAGCGCACGCCCAGGTGCTGCAACATCGCCGCGGCGCTCTCGTAGCGGCGCGTGTCATCCGGGAGGCCCAGCGCGCGGTTGGCGTCGACCGTGTCGGCCCCGCGCGCCTGCAGGGCGTACGCGCGGATCTTGTTGGTCAGCCCGATCCCGCGGCCCTCCTGGCGGAGGTAGAACACCACGCCCGGGCCGTGCGTGGCGATGTGCTTCAGCGCGACCTCGAGCTGCTCGCGGCAGTCGCACTTCAGCGAGCCCAGCACCTCGCTGGTGAGGCATTCGCTGTGCATCCGAATGGGCACATCATCGCGGCCGGCGACGTCGCCGGAGATGATCGCCACGTGCTCCTTCTCGGGCTCGTCCTCCCAGCGGAACACCTTCACGATGAACTGGCCGTGACGCGTCGGCAGCGGGCTCTCGGCGGCGACGGTGAGTCGCGCGAGGTCGACGGCGACGTGGGAGTCTCGGGGCATCTTCTGGTCCTTCCTCGGGGCGCGACTCGGGTTATACCACTCCGCGTCGACAGCACTGGGATGCCTGGTCATGGGAGAGCGATTCGTCAACAACGACTCCGCTCCTACGTCGGCGACCCGCAGGAGGATTCAGATGCGCGTGGTGATCGTCGGCGCTGGGCTCATCGGGAGCCTGAGCGCGTTGCGCCTGGCCGAGGCCGGCGCCGAAGTGGAGGTGCTGGAGCGCGCGGTCCCCGGGGCCGAGGCGTCGAGTGCGGCGGCGGGCATCCTCGCGGCGCAGTCCGAGGCCGTGGGCGACGACCCCCGCTTCGCGCTCACCCTCGCCTCCCGCGACCTCTATCCCTCCCTCGCCGCCCATCTCCGCGCGCAGGTCGGCGTCGACGTGGGCCACCGGGTCTGCGGCGTCACCGAGGCCGCCCGTGACGACGCCCACCTCCAGGAGCTCGCCCACCGCGTGCACTGGCAGCGCGCCAAGGGGCTGCGCGCGGAGCTCCTCGACGCCGCCGGGCTCCGCGCGATCGAGCCCGCCCTGGGCGACGGCTTCGTCGGCGGCGCGCACTTTCCCGACGACGGCGCCCTCGACCCCGGCCGCCTCGTGAAGGCCGTCGCCCAGGCCGCTGCCCGCGCGGGCGTGCGCTTTCGCAGCGGCGTGACCGTGCGCGGCGTGCGGGTCGAATCGGGCGTGGCCCGCGGGGTTGACACCGACGCGGGGCTCGTCGAGGGAGACACCGTGCTCGTGGCCGCGGGCGCGTGGAGCGGGATGGTGGGCGGCGCCCTGCGCGATCCGGCCCTGGTGCGTCCCGCGCGCGGGCAGCTCGTGGCCCTGGAGGTGCGTCCCGTTCCGTTGCACGGGGTGGTCTTCGTGCGCGAGGGTTACCTCGTGCCCCGCGCCGAGGGCGAGGTCATCGCGGGCAGCACCCTGGAGTTCGTGGGCTACGAGCGCGGGGTCACCGCCCGGGGGCTCTCCCGCGTGCTCGACCTCGCCACCCGCACGGCCCCCCGGCTCGCCGACGCGGTGGTCGCGCGGAGCTGGTCGAACTTTCGCCCGCACAGCGCCGACGGCGCGCCCGTCGTGGGCGTCGGGGAGGCGAAGGGGCTCCTCGTCGCCACGGGCCACCACCGCAGCGGCATCGTGCTCGCGCCGATCACCGCCGAGATCGTGCGCGACCTCGCGCTGAAGGGCGAGACCCGTTGGGCCGCGCAGACGTGGGCGCCGCGATGAGCGCGGTGCGCGAGCGCTTCGTCGAGGCCAACGGCCTGCGGCACCACCTGCTCGAGACCGACGGCGAGGCGGGCCGCGAGGTGCTGCTGCTGCACGGCTACCTCGACCTCGCGCGGAGCTTCGTCGAGGTCATCGAAACCATTGCCGCGCAGGGGTATCGGGTGATCGCGCCCGACTTTCGCGGCCACGGCGACACCGACCGCACGCCCCCCGGGAGCTACTACCACTACATGGACTACGTCGCCGACCTCGACGCGCTCTTCGAGGCGTTGGGCCTCGCGCGCGCGCACGTGGTGGCGCACTCCATGGGCGGCGGCGTGGCCACGCGCTTCGCGGGGGCGCGTCCCGAGAAGGTGCGTTCGCTGTGTCTGCTGGAGGGGGTCGGTCCCCCGGAGATGCCCGCCGACGTGGCGCCCGACCGCACCACGGCGTGGCTCGACGGGCTCGCGAAGCTGCGTCGCCGGGGGCCGCGCCCGATGGCCACGATCGACGACGTCATGACGCGCATGCGGGTGTCGCACCCGTCGCTCGACGTCGCGACCCTGCGACACGTCGCGACCATCTCGACGCGGGCGCTGCCCGAGGGGGGCTACGTCTTTCGCTTCGACCCGATGCACCAGACCACCTCGCCCATGCGCTACGACGCCGAGGCGGTGGACGCGTTTCTCCCGCGCATCACCTGTCCCGTGATGCACATCGATGGCGGGGAGATCACCGCGTGGCCCGACCTCGCCGCGCGCGCCACGCGCTACCCCAACGCGCGCTTCGTCTCGCTTGAGGGCGCGGGCCACATGATGCACTGGACCCGCCCCGCGGAGACCTCCGCGGCGGTGCTGTCCTTCCTCGCCGACTGCCCGTAACTCTCAGCCCTTGCGGCGCTTCTTCTTCTCGCCGCGCAGGGTCCACCCCTCCTCCTTCGTGTGGGGGAGGGCGTCGAAGCCCGCGCGGTCGTGCGAGGTGACCACCCGGGCGCCGTGGTCCCGCTCGGCGGTGCGCAGTCGGGAGAAGCCCTCGCGCTGCCGGGCCATGTCCCAGCCCATGACCCGCATGTAGGGGCTCGGCGGGAGCGACTCGTCGTCGCGGTAGT
>JBILLI010000582.1:0-4979 GCA_044376155.1 Polyangiales bacterium | reverse complement strand
GCGCGAGCTCGTCCCCACGATGACGCTCTTCGCGTCGCTGGTGGCGGTGCTCTCGTCGATGTCGCTCTTCGTCGACGAAGAGACCGGCCGCAAGGTCGCCCCGGGGGTCCTTTGGACCGCCATCGCCTTCTCCGGGACCCTCGGTCTCTCGCGCACCTGGGGCCGCGAGCGCGAGGAGGGCGCCCTGCGCGCGGTGCTGCTCTCGCCCGTCTCGCCCGCGTCGCTCTTCCTCGGCAAGGCCCTGGGCGCGCTGGTCTTCGTGCTGCTCACCGAGAGCGTGGTGGCGCCCCTCGTCGCGCTGCTGCTCCACGCCCCGCTGGGGGAGCACCTCGGCGCGTTCTCGCTGCTCGTGCTGATGGGCACCGTGGGCTTCGTCGCCGCGGGCACGCTCTTCGGCGCGCTCGTGGCCCGCACCCGCGCGCGCGACCTCCTGCTCGCCGTGGTGCTCTATCCCCTGGTGTCGCCCGCGATCCTCTGCGGCGTGGTGGCGACGCGCGACCTCTTCAACGGCGCCGACCTCGCGGGCGTCATGGACTGGGTGCGCATGCTCGCCATCTTCGACCTGATCTTCATCGGCGGCGGCGTCGCGCTGCTCGGCCCGCTGCTCGCCGACTGATCACATCGCCCAGTACGCCTCGTCGCTGAGCCCCTCCTCGCGCTCGGGCAGGGCCCGCGTGAGCCGCGGCGAGGCCTGGGTCAGCACCTCATAGCTCACGCGGTTGGCGTAGCGACAGACCTGACTCATCGAGGAGTAGGTGAGAAACTGGCGCACGTGCTTCGCCGAGGCCGGCACCCGGTCGCGGTGGTAGAGGTTCGCCGACATGTCGTGGAGCAGCGCCGCGAGGGCCGCGTCGCCCGCGCCGTTGGTGCTGGTGATGCGATCGGGGCCGCCGTGGTAGGGCGCGATGTGCGCGAACACCTTGAGCGGGGCGGTGCACGCGCGGCGCAGCATCGGGCGGCTGAACTCGTAGCGGTTGAACTCGGGGATCGCCCCCGGCAGCAGCGCGTACCGCGTCTCGCGCTTCACGTCGTCGTCGGTGTGGCCCGCGAGGAAGAGGCCCAGCGGGCCCGCGGTGCAGAGCACCATGTCGGTGAGGTCCAGCGCGCGGTCGCAGGCGGCGAGCGGGTCGTCGCAGCCCGTGAGGGCCTCGGCCTCCTCTTCGTTCATCGCCACGAGGTTCACGTGCTCGGCGATGAAGTCGCGCCAGAACGCCGGGCGCTCGGCGATGAGAAAGCGCGTGCCCAGGGTGAGCACCACAGGCACCCCGCGGGCCTTCGCGAACGCAATGGCGCGCATCGTCGCCGCGGGCAGCGGCTCGTCGCCGGCGCAGCGCAGGAGGTACGCCGAGATCACCAGCGCCGAGGCGTGCTCGAAGATCGCCTCGGGCACGCTCTCGGGGCGCAGGTGGTTCATCTTGCCCGCGCTGATCGCGAAGGTGCGCTCGCCGTCGGGGGTGACCAGCGCGAAGCAACGCCCGATGGGGCCGTCGACGGGCTGCAGGTGGTCGAGGTTCACCCGGCTCGACGTGTTCGAGAGGTAGCGGTACCCCGACGTGCCCACGCGGATCACCTCGCTCATCACCCCGAGCAGGATCGACGCGTCATCGGCGAGCAGAGTGTAGTTGTGCAGCGTGTTGCCCACGGTGCCCCCGGCGAACTCGTAGGAGATCAACCCCTGCGCGTGGAGCTCGTCGTAGAGCGCGGCGGCGAGGTCCCCCGGGATCACCGTCGAGCCTCCGCGCGGCAGCCCGTACCGCGTCAGGAGCGCCTCGGGCACGCGGGCGTCGATGTCGACCAGGGTCTGGTCGATGCCCACGAGGTGCCTCCGCGCCTCGGGCTGGCGAATCGCGTGCTGCAGGAGCGGGTCGCGCTCGTGCACGGGGAAGTAATGCTTGTGCTTGCGACGGCCGGGGAAGCGCATTCGTCGCAGCATCGCCTCCCCCATGCGGCGCGGCAACTCCGCGGCGAACCCACCGCGGTCGCAGCGCGTCAGCGACCGCGCACGGTCACGGCGATCCCGGTGGCCTCGGCGTTCGCCGCCACGGTGAGCGTGTAGGTCAGCGGGTCGAGCACCCACCGCGCGCCCGCCTCATCCCACCGCGCAAGGTCGTCACCGCGCACCGTCACCGAGACCCGCCGCGCCTCGCCCGGACCGAGCTCCACCCGCGCGAAGCCCCGCAGATCCCGCGGCGCGCGCGGCACCGGCGAGCCCTCGACGCTCGCGTACACCTGCACCACGTCGACCCCGCGCGCCGCGCCCTCGTTGCGCACCTCCACCGAGACCTCCACCGCGCCGCCGCGCGAGACCTCCCCCGCCGAGACCCGCGCGTCGCGGTGCGTGAAGCGCGTGTACGTGAGCCCGTGCCCGAAGGGGTAACGCGCCGCCACCCCGCGCGACGCGAGCAGGCGATACCCGTGGAGATAGCCGTAGGTCACCGTCGGCGACGTGTTGTCGAAGTCCCCGAGGTCACGCTCCTGCGCAGGGATCACAAAGGGCAGACGTCCTCCGGGCGAGGACGCCCCGAAGAGGACCTCGGCCAGCGCGTGACCGCCCTCCTCGCCGGGATACCCCGTGAACATCACCGCCTCGACCTCGTCGTTCCACGGATCCACCGTCACCGCCGCGCCCGCCTCGACCACCACGACCACCCGCGCGCTCAGCGCCGCCGCGCGGCGAATCAGCGCAATCTCGCTCTCTCGCAAGGCGATCGACGCGCGATCGCCCGCGCCGATCTCGCCCTCACCCTCGTCGTCGGCCTGCAGCCCGGTCACCACCACCACCGCGTCGGCCTCGCGCACCGCGGACTCACCCGCGGCGTCCAGCGCGGTGACGTGCGTGACCGTGACCCCGCTGCGCGCCCGCAGGCCTTCGAGCGCGGTGGTCACCTCGCCCGCGACGACGTTGCTGCTCCCGCGGTCGCCGAGGTTCTCGACGTCGGCGTTGCGCCCGAGCACCACCAGCCGTCGCACCTCGGGGCCGAAGGGCAGCGCCGCGCGCTCGTTGCGCAGCAGCACCAGCCCTGACCGGGCGGCCTCCCGCGCGAGGGCGCGGTGCGCGGCGGTGCCGCGGCGAGCGGGGTCGTCGCGCACGAAGGGCCGCGCGTCGAGGCCGTAGCAGAACTGCGCGCGCAGCACGCGGCGAACGCTGTCGTCGAGCTCGCGCACCGAGAGCATGCCCGCGGCGATCTCCGCGGGGAGGCGGCGAAAGTTGATCGGCGAGGGCATCTCGATGTCGAGCCCGGCGCGCAGCGAGGTCGACGCGCCGTGGGTGCCGAGGATCCAGTCGCTCTCGACGAAGCCCGCGAAGCCCCACTCGCCCTTGAGGATGTCGCGCAGCAGGTGGGCGCTCTGATCCGCCCACGCGCCGTTCACGCGGTTGTACGCGGTCATCACCGAGGCCACGCGGGCCTCGACCACGGCGCGGCGAAAGTGCGGGAGGTAGACCTCGCGGAGGGTGCGCTCGTCCATGCGCACATCCACGGAGTGGCGGGTGTTCTCGATGCTGTTGGCGGCGTAGTGCTTCGCGCTCGCGAGCACGCCCCGCGACTGCGCGCCCTCGATGAAGGCCACGGCCAGCTCGCCGAGGTGCGTCGGGTCTTCTCCGTAGGTCTCCTGCGCGCGGCCCCATCGTGGGTGGCGCAGCACGTTCATCGTCGGCGCGAGCAGCACGTCGGCGCCCACCGAGCGGATCTCCTCGGCGATGGCCTCGCCCACGCGCCGCTCGAGCGCCGGGTCCCACGCGCAGCCGCGCGCCATCGCCACCGGGAAGACCGTCGCCGGCGCCCGCGTCACGGCGCTGAGCCCGCGCGGGCCGTCGAGCATGCGCAGCCCGGGGACGCGCAGTTCGTCGATGCCGGGCACCCGCCAGCTCCGGTCCATCGCGACCACCCCGGCGCCCGCCAGGAGGCGGGTCTTCTCCTCGACCGGGAGGGTGCGCAGAAGGTCGGTGATGCGCGCCTCCACGGCCGTGTCGTCGGCGTCGCGGCAGTAGGCCCGGGTCGCCGCGGTGGGGGTGAAGGGCGCGGGCTCGTACGGCGGTGCGGCGTCGCGCGGAACGTCCGAGGCCGCGTCGGCGCGGGGCGGGTCGACGTCACATCCGAGCGCCGCGGGGAACACAAGCAGGATCAGGCTTCGCATGGGGCGCAACAGGGATACACCAGGCTCGCAGCCTTGACGGAGGCGGCGCGACGGCCGCAAATGTCGAGGTGTCTCTGATCGCCACGGTCGCGCAGTCCGCCCTCGGGTCACCCCGGGAGGTGCGTGCGCTGGAGGTCCACGACGCGCTCTCCCAGGCGTTCGACATCACCCTCACGTTCTTGCATGACGACCCCGACCTCGACACCGAGGCGCTCCTCTGGGCCGAGGCGGCGGTGGAGCTGTTCGACGCCGATGGGGGCCCGCCGCGCGCCGCGGAGCAGTATCACGGGGTCATCGAGGAGGCCGCCTGGGTCGACCAGCACGGCGACCTGCACCTCTACCGCCTGCGGCTCCGCCCGCGGCTGCACGGCCTCGCGTATCGGGTGCGCACGCGGATCTTTCAGCAGCAGAGCGTGCGCGACATCGTGGCCCGGGTGCTCCGCGAGGCCGGGCTGCCGACCGACGCGGTGGTGTGGCACGTCGCGCCGCCCCCGCCGCGGGAGTACGTCACCCAGTGGAAGGAGAGCGAATTCGCCTTCGTCTCCCGGCTCCTCGAGGAGGAGGGGATGTTCTACTGGCACGCGCACGGCCCCGACGGGCACACGCTGCACATCGCCGACTCGCCGGCGGTGCACGAAGCCATCGAGGGTGACCCCGCCATCGGGTGCGCCTCCGTCGACGCGCATGACGGCGCGGCGGAGCACGTCCGCGACCTGGTGCGCCACGCGCGCAGCAGCGCCGAGGCCTTTCGCAGCCGCGACTGGAACCCCATGTTCGCCGCGGGCGCGCAGGAGGGCACGCAGGCGCTGACGCCCGGGTCCACCCGCGAGCACCATGAGTTC
>JBILLI010000580.1:0-4980 GCA_044376155.1 Polyangiales bacterium | reverse complement strand
GTGCCGAGCATCGCCTACCGACTCGCGCTCGTGGCCGCGGGCGAGGGCGACGCCGCGGTGGCCACGGGCGGCCCCACGACCTGGGACGTCGCGGGCGGACACGCCCTCTTGCGCTCCGCGGGCGGCACGCTCGTCGACGCGCAAGGCGCACCGCTGCGCTACGACCGCTGGCGCGGCGGCTACGTCTACGGCGGGTCGAGCGACGTCGCCCAGACCCTCGCTTCGCGCGAGCGCGCCCGCTGGACCCACGCTCCCCCCGCGTGCGTCGACGGGCTCCGGCAGGCGCGCCCCGTGGCCGGCGGCGCCGTGCGCGACCCGGGCCTCGTCTCTCGCGCGCAGGGGTGCCTGCTCGGGCAGCTCGCGGGCGACGCCCTCGGGTCGCGGGTGGAGTTTCAGCGCGCCGACGACATCGCCCGCGCCCACCCCGACGGCGTGCGGGAGATCGTTGATGGCGGGACCTGGTCGACCCTCGCGGGGCAGCCCACCGACGACTCCGAGATGGCCCTCTGCCTCGCGCGGGCGATCGTGCGCGACGGCGGGTTCCACGCCGACCGGGTGCTCGCCGCGTACCAGGGATGGATGCACAGCCGCCCCTTCGACATGGGCCGCACCACGCGGTCGGCGCTGCGGGGGGAGCGCGACCCCGAGAGCGCGGCCAACGGATCCCTCATGCGCGTGAGCCCCCTCGCGATCTGGGCCCACCGCCTCGACGACGACGCCATCGCCGCCCTCGCCCGCGCGGAGAGCGGGATCACCCACGTGCACCCCCGCTGCCGCGACGCCTGCGCGGCGTTCTGCATCGCCATCGCCCACGGGCTCCGCGGCGCGACCGCGCGCGAGATGCACGCCGCCGCGCTGGCGTGGGCGGTGCGCGCGGAGGCCGAGGTGCGGGTCTACGCCGCGCTGCTCAACGCGCCGACGCTCCCGCCGGGCGACATGCACACGCAGATGGGCCACGTCGTGCTCGCGCTGCAGAACGCGTTCTACGAGCTGCTCCACGCGCCCGACCTCGAAGCGGGCGTGGTCGCGACGGTCATGCGCGGCGGCGACACCGACACCAACGCCGCCATCGCCGGCGCGCTCCTGGGGTCGTTGCACGGGCGCGAGGGCGTGCCGCCGCGCTGGCGTCGCGCGGTGCTGAGCTGCGTGCCGGTGCCCGACGCCGTGGGCGGACGTCGGCCGCGCCCGTCGACGTTCTGGCCCGTCGACGCGCTGGTCCTCGCGGAGCGGCTGTTGCGCGCGTGAGCCCGCGCGCCGTCGTCGTGGGTGAGCAGCGGCGCGGCGGGGTCAAACGCACACTGCCACCGCACGAAGGCCCGCGCGGCGCGTCGACCGCCGACGCGCGGCAACCCCGGTCGTCTCAACGGGCGTAGCATCGCGCCATGGAACCCTCCACCGCAGGCGCCCTCGCGGCCCTCTTCCCCTTCGCGGTCATGCTGTTGGTCCTGCTGTCGCGCTCGGTGCGGCAGATCAACCAGTGGGAGGTGGGGCTGAAATTCTCCCTCGGAAAGTTCGTGGGGCGCATGGAGCCCGGGCTCCACCTCATGGTCCCGCTGATCACGTCGATGATGCGCATCGACACGCGCATTCGAAACCGCGACCTCCCCGCGCAGATGGTGATCACCGCCGACAGCGTCACGGTGATGATCGACGCGGTGGTGTACTACCGCGTGGTCGACCCCGAGAAGGCCGCGCTCAACGTCGAGAACTACGAGCTCGCCATCAAGGACCGCGCGAAGGTGGTCCTCCGCGACATCGTGGGCGAGACCACCCTCGACAACGTGCTCGAGCACCGCGAGGAGATCTCCGCCAAGGTCCGCGCCGCGGTGGAGCAGTTCGTCGCGCAGTGGGGCCTCCACGTGGAGCTCATCGCGCTGCAAGACATCCAGCTCCCGCCCGCCATGCAAGAGGTCATCGCCAAGCGCGCCATCGCCGAGCGCGACCGGCAGTACGTGATCATCAAGTCGCAGGCCGACGTCGAGAGCGCGCGCAACTTCGCCGAGGCCGCGCGCATCCTTTCCAGCGCGCCGGGCGCCATGGAGCTCCGCCGGCTCGAGGCCCTGCAGAACCTCACCCACGTGGGCACCAACAAGGTCATCTTCGACCTCGCCAAGCCCTACAGCGACCTCAACCAGACCGCGGCGATGTCGGCCGCCATGGCCGACGACCAGCGCACGGGCGTGCGCGTCGAGCACAACGTCCTCGCGCGCCCCGTGGTGCAGCAGACCGCGGAGATGGCCAACCCCGCGCTCAGCGCGGTCGTCGCGCGCCAGGGCGGGTGACCGGGCGCGCCTACATCGACGCAGAGTCCCTGCGCCGCAACGCGTTGGCGCGACTCACAGAGCGCGCGGCGCCGTCGTGGATCACCCTCTCGCTCACCCACAGCCCCCTCACCGTTCGCCACGCCGTGACCCGCTGGAGCGCCTCGGACGGTGACGTCACGGGCCACGCCCTGCGCCTCGCGGTCGACGCCCAGACCCTCGCGCGGCTCGACCGAGACCCCGTGGCGCGCGAGCTCCTGCTGGTCGCGCTGAGCGGCGCCGCGGCGGGGCGCGCGGGCGAGTCGATCACCGACGTTTCCCTGGCGTGGGACGGCACGGTGTTGTCCGAGGCCGAGGGCTACCGCAGCGCCCCCGACACGCGGGTGAAGGCCTCCCTCTGCGACGCGGTGGAGGCGTGGCAGCGCGCGCGCGGCGAGGCGGTCACGGCGCTGCACGAGATCACCCAGGAGGGAGACATCGCGACGGTGCGTGGCGAGCGTATCGACGCGGCCGCGCGCGGTGCGTTCGAGCACGCGCTGCGCGTTCTGAGCGGCGCCCGCACGGTGCGCTGGCGGTAGCCGTCACGGCGCGCATGCCACGGGTGCGCTACGCTGCGGCATGACCCCCCTCGTGCAGACCGCCTTGCGCTTCCTCGTGAACGGCGTCGCCGTGCTCATCGTGGCGACGTTCCTCCCGGGGATGAAGGTCGACCGCTTTCGCGACGCGGTGCTCTTCGCGGTCGTCGTGGCCTTCTTCAACGCCCTCGCGTGGACCGTCTTCGGCCTGCTCACCATCCCCTTCACCGTGCTCACCCTGGGCATCGGCGCGCTGATCGTGAACGGCCTCGTGTTCGTGCTCGCCGACAAGGTGATCAAGGGCGTGACGATCTCGGGCTGGGTCGTCGGCACCATCGCCGCCGTGCTGGTCTCGGTGGTGAACAGCGCGCTGAGCTCCCTGCTGCTCCGCTGAGCCCGTCTCACGCCCAGCGTGCCGGTGGCAACTCTCCACCCTGCTCGCGCCTCGCGACTCTCGGGAGTCATCTCCGAAAGCTTCTGAAAATCGAGGTGAATTCGCGGCGCGTGGCCCCCTTCCCCGGCCCTTCCCCCGCTTCGGGTTCACGTCGGGACACATCTCTGAATGCCGCATGAATTCAAGTGTATTTCACACGCGTCAGGCTCACTCCGCGAGGCTCGCGACGGCGCCGGGGTTTCCACCACGCGAATTTGCCTTGAAAATGGCGCACCTCGGAGATGTGTCCCGAGGTGAACCGCTTCGGGGGAAGGGTGGCGAACCCCTGACGAAGAGAGGGTCCACGCGAAGGGAAGACGGGAGGTGTGAGGCGAAACGCGTTGCACCCCAGGCATTTGAGACGACTGGACCATTCCCGGGACAGCGGTTCACCACCCTTCCCCCGAAGCGGGGGAAGGGCCGGGGAAGGGGGCCACCGACCGCGAATTCGCCTTCACATCAAGACACATCCGAAAGCACACGGCGGCATCGCAACGCCCGTCGTCCGTCAAGGCGCGAAGCGCCCGTCGCGCCTCCCTGTTACCCCGCGCGCCCAGAGTGGGTACCCTCCCGCGCGTGTCGCTCGACCGCCCCCTCGCCGCCCGCCTCGCGCTCGGCCTCGCCCTCGCGGCGACCGGCTACGCCCTCGCCGACCGCGTCGTCCCCCGCCTCTCGGACCACCGCGGACACTTCCTCTTCGCCCACGACGACCGGGTGACCGTCGCCCTCCCCCGCCGCCCACGTCGCACCGTGGTCGCGGTGATCGACGGGCTCACGGGCGTCGACGCGCGGCGGCTCCTCGCGATGCAGCGCCTCCACGCGCAGGGTCGCTGCACGCTCACCGACGTCGGGCTCCCCTCGGTGTCGCGTCCGGTGTACGCGGTGATCAGCAGCGGCGTGGAGCAGGCCCGCAGCGGCGTGCGCAACAACGACGAGACCGCCCCCGCGCGCGTCGACTCGATCTGGCAGCGCGCCCGCGCCGCGGGGCTCTCCGTGAGCTACCGCAGCGAGCTCGCGTGGTGGGGAGAGCTCTTTCCCCAGGGCTTTCCGCGCGCCACCGTGGGCGCTGCGTCCGACGACCTCTTCGCCGCGCCCTTCACCGACGACCTCACGCTCGTGCACCCGGTCTACATCGACGACCTCTCCCACGACCACGGGCGCACCTCGCCGCAGGTGCAACGCGCCCTGCGCCGCCTCGACGACGAGCTCACCCGCGCCCTCGACGGACTCGACCTCACCCGCGACCTCGCGGTGATCACCGCCGACCACGGCCACCGCGACGAGGGCGGGCACGGCGGCCCCGGACCCGACATCACCCGCGTGGTCACCTGCTTCGCCGGACCCGGTGTGCGCCGCGACCGGAGCTATCCCCACCTCGACACCCGCGACCTCGCGCCCACCCTCGCCGTGCTCCTCGGCGTGCCCATCCCCCGGCACGCGGCGATGCGGCGAGACCCGGGCTCCATGCTCTCGGCGGTGGTCGACCGGAGCGCCATCGGCGAGGCCTACTACGACGCGCGGATGGAGGGCCTCGGGCGCATTCGTGCACGGTCCGCGCAGGCTCGCGCGGCGGTCACGGGGGTGCCGGGGGCGACGTGGTCCGATGTCGATGCGCTCGCGCTGCGCCCGCGGCAACGTCGGGTCGCGCTGGCCGCGCTGCTCTCCCTCGCGGCGTTCACCTGGGCGTTGCGACGCGCCCTCCCGCGGGGCG
>JBILLI010000581.1:0-4980 GCA_044376155.1 Polyangiales bacterium | reverse complement strand
GGGCGTGTTCCACACCTGCACGCGCTGCGACGTGCGCTTCGAGAGCCCCACCCTCCGCGAGGTCACGTGGACCGGCGAGACCGTGGGATACCGCCGGGGATAGGTTCCTGTGAGGTCGGTGTTGGGGCGCCCCTGCCGTTGCGCCGCGCTACCCTCGCGGCATGTGCTGCTTCTCGGGAAGGGTCGAGCGCGTCGAGAACACCCGCATCTTCGCGCGCCGCGTTGACGATCGCACGCAGGCCCTCGCGTACGCCATGAGCGTCTCGGCCACCGAGGACCTCGCGATGGTGCTCCCGCTCCCCACCGATCCCGCCGCGGGCGAAGACGCCGTGCGCTTCGTCGACCTCTCCGCCGCGCCCGAGCTCTTTCACGCCCTCGCGGCGCTCTACCCCACGCGGGCGAAGGGCCTCGCGCCGCAGGCCCTGCGCGCGTCGCGGCAGACGCTCGCGGTGCAGAACGTCGGCGCCTTCGAGGCATCGTTCGTCCCCACCGCCGAAGACTTCGACCGACTCGACGCCCGCTTTCGCCTCGCGCCCGCCATCCTCCAGGCCCTCGTCGCGCGCGAGCGCTTCGGCTTCGCGGTCTTTCAACTCCGCGGACTCACCCCGACGCCCGCGCCCTCCCTGCCCTGGTGGCGTCAGGTGTTCGCCCCCGAGCGCGCGCCGCCCCATCGCGCGAAGGACGTTCACCCCATGGCGCTCACCTTCCGCACGCGCACGCCCGAGACACTCTTTCTGCCGACGGTGCACGTCCACGACGGGACGCTCCCCGAGACCGCGTCCTTCGACCACACGCTCTTCGTGCAGGGTAGCGCCGACGAGACGTGGTACCCGAGCGCCGCGCCGCCGAGCGACGACCTCGTGCGGCGCGCGCAGGGTGTGCTCGCGGGCGGTGAGCGCGTGTGGCGCCTCGACCTGAAGGGCGAGCGGCCCAACCGCGACGTGCTCACCCTGCCGTAGTCGCGCGCGCGTACGCGGTCACAGCCCGAGCTCGGCGTCGGTGGCGCTCGTGGTGTACTTGTCCTGCGGCGGCCACGGGCGCGTGCGCCAGTGCGGCTCGAAGACGAACGACGACCGGCTGCGACCGGGCAGCGGCGCGCCGTTGCCCGCGCCCTTCGCGTAGTCGTAGTAGACCTTCACGATCTCTTCGCGGGTCACCTGCTGCGCCGCGGGGTGCGCGAGGCAGGCGTCGCGCCACCGGCGCACCCGCGCGACGCCGGGGTCATCCGGCAGGGCGAAGCCCTCGTAGTAGTCGAGGAACCAGAAGCGCATGAAGAACGGCGTGAACACCGCCTCGGCCCACCCGAAGTCCTCGAAGAGAAAGGTCCCCTCGGGCGCGTGCTCCATCAAGAACGCATCGAGCCGCGCGTACTGCTTGAGCATCGCGTCGCGGAGGGCGTCGCGGCGCGCGGGGTCCTGGTTCATCACCATCACGTAGCCCGCCGTCACGAAGTCTCCTTCGAGGCGAACCATCATCCCCTCCACGGCGCGGCGATAGGGGTCGCGCTGCGCCACGCGGGGCTCTGGGAAGAGGTCTTCGAGGTACTGCAGGAGCACGAGGCTCTCCTTGAGCACGCGCCCGTCGGGAAGCTCCAGCACGGGGAGCGCGGTGGTGCCGCGGGTCTTCGCGAGCAGCGCGGGGTCGCGGGGCTTCGTGATGTCGACCACCGTGAAGCGCACCTTGTCGCGCAGCCCCTTCAGCGCGAGGAGGATCTCCAGCCGCTGCGAGAAGGGACAGACCGGGATGTGATGGATGATGAGCTCGTGCAAGGGGCCTCCGCGCGGGCGACGGTACTACCGCGGCGAGCGACGCTCCATGCGCGACGCGCGGTCAGCGGAACGAGCGGATGAGCCGCACGAGCAGCGGCAACGCGTCGGGCGGGAGGCGGTCGCCGAAGGCGGGCATGCGGTTGCGACCCTGCACGATCACCCGCGTGAGCTCCTCGTCGGACTTCGACTGCACCGGCTGCGACGCGAGGTCCGCCGGGCGGAACATCGCGGCCATGGGACCGTCGCCGTGCCCCTCTTCGCCGTGGCAGCTCGCGCACTGCGTGAGGTAGAGCGCGCGCACCGCCCCGAGCTCATTGCCCGCGGGCGGTGCGCTCGGACGCGCCGCGGGAGCCGTCCCAGAGGTCACGCCGCTGTCGTGATCCTCGGGCCGCCACTCGCGCAGGCCGGGGCGTGTGGGCTTGCACGAGGTCACCGCGAGGAGGCTCAACACCGCGAGGCTGGCGCGCATGGGGTTCAGGGCGCGGTCTCGGGCGAGGTCTTCGCCATCGGCAGGCGGATCTTCGCGGACTGGTTGGTGTTGAACTCCTCCACCGCGCGGTTGATGTGCATGGAGCAGAACTTCGGCCCGCACATCGCGCAGAACTCCGCGCTCTTGAAGTACGGGTCGGGGAGGGTCTCGTCGTGGTACTCGCGGGCCCGGTCGGGGTCGAGCGAGAGTCGGAACTGCTCGTTCCAGTCGAACGCATAGCGCGCGCGGGAGAGCGCGTCGTCGCGGTCGCGGGCGTTGGGGCGGTGGCGGGCGACGTCCGCGGCGTGGGCGGCGATCTTGTAGGCGATGATCCCCTGGCGCACGTCTTCGGCGTTGGGCAGGCCGAGGTGCTCCTTGGGGGTGACGTAGCAGAGCATCGCCGCGCCCGCGGTGCCGGCCATGGTGGCCCCGATGGCGCTGGTGATGTGGTCGTAGCCCGGGGCGATGTCGGTGACCAGCGGGCCGAGCACGTAGAAGGGCGCCTCGTGGCAGAGCACGCGCTCCTTCTCGACGTTCATCGCGATCTGGTCGAAGGGCACGTGGCCGGGGCCCTCGATCATCACCTGCACGTTCTTCTCCCACGCGCGCTTGGTGAGCTCGCCGAGCACCTTGAGCTCCGCGAACTGCGCCTCGTCGCTGGCGTCGGCGAGGCACCCCGGGCGCAGGCCGTCGCCCGCGGAGATGGTCACGTCGTAGCGCGCGCAGATGTCGAGCACGTCGTCCCAGCGGTCGTAGAGGGGGTTCTCCTTGCCGTGCTCGATCATCCACTGCGCCAGCAGCGAGCCGCCGCGCGAGACGATCCCCGTGATGCGGTGCTGCACCAGCGGGAGGAACGCCCGGAGCACGCCCGCGTGGAGGGTCATGTAATCCACCCCCTGCTTCGCCTGATGCTCGATGTTGTGCAGCAGGTCGTCGGCGGTGAGGGAGGAGACGTCCTTCACGGCCTGGATCGCCTGGTACATCGGCACGGTGCCGATGGGCACGGGCGAGGCGTCGATGATGGCCGCGCGAATGCCGTCGATGTTGCCGCCGGTGGAGAGGTCCATCACCGTGTCGGCGCCGTACTTCAGGCAGATCGCGAGCTTCTCGAGCTCGCTGTCGACGCGGCCCGTCACCTGCGAGTTGCCGATGTTCGCGTTGACCTTGCACGACAGCGCGATGCCGATGCCCATGGGCTCGAGCTTCGCGTGGTTGATGTTGGCCGGGATCACCAGGCGACCGCGGGCCACCTCGTCGCGCACGAGCTCGGCGCTGACGCGCTCCCGCTCGGCGACGAAGCGCATCTCCTCGGTGATCACACCCTGGCGGGCGTAGTACATCTGCGTGGGAACGCGGTCGTTCGTGCGGCGGGCGAGCCATTCGGTGCGCATCGCGGGGTCCTTTGCTCCTTCACGGCCGCAGCGCGGCTCTGGGGGTGGGCGTGTAGCCCGTCCCAGGGTCGTTCTGCAAGCTCGTCCCGGGGTCGTCGGGCTACGATCCGGGTCGCCCATGATCCCGACCCTGAAGTTCGCCGTCGTGCGCGAAGACCCCGCGCTGGAGTCCGCGCTGGTGACCCGCACCCACGCCCGTGCGCTGCTCACGGTGGCCTCGGGGGGGTGCACCGCCCTCGCCCTGCTCGCGCAGCACCCGAGCCTCGCGGTCACGGCCTTCGACCTCAACCCCACCCAGCTCGCCCACGTGCGCGAGAAGGAACAACACGCCCGCGACCGGGACCTCCGCGCCCTCAACGTCGGCGACGACGACCCCCGCGGGATCAACCAGCGCGGCGAGTTCGAGGGGCTCTTTCGCGTGCTCCGACGCTTCCTCGACGAGTACGTCCTCGAGCCCGGCGAGGCCCAGCGGTACTTCGCCGGCAGCGGCTTCTCCTCCGAAATCGCCGCGCGCTGGACGGCCCACCGCTATTGGCCCGCGGCCTTCGAGGTGGCCTTCGCCGAGGGATTCCTCCACGCCATGTTCGGCCCCGCGGCCACGCAGCACGCCGAGAAGGGATCGTACCCGGGATATTTCCAACAGGCCTTCGCGCGGGGCTTGCTCCGTGACGACGGGCCCGACAACCCCTTTCTGCAGCACGTGCTCCTGGGGCGGTACCTCGCGCCGCCGCCCTACGTGGCCCTCCCCGACGCCGCGCACCTCTCGCTCGTGCAGGGCTCCCTCCCCGACGTGCGCGACCTCGCGCGCTTCGACGTGATCTCGCTCTCGAACATCTTCGATTGGAGCGACGACGCGCTCGTGGCCGCGTGGTCCGCGCACCTCGCCGCGCACGCGAAGCCCGGCGCCCACGTGCTCTTGCGTCAGCTGAACAACACCCGCGATTTGCGTCGGCACTTCGCGCCGGCGTTCACCTTCGACGACGCCCTCGGCGAGGACCTCCTCGCGCAGGACCGCAGCCTCTTCTACAACCGCATCGAGGTGGCGGTTCGTGCGTGAGCTCGTGCTCTGCGACGCGGCCGGTCTCGCGCGCTACGCCCCCTCGCTGCGCGCGCTGGAGCGCGAGGTGACCTATCCCCTCGACGACGGCCGCGACCGCTTCTTCATCGACCACGGCGAGCGCTACCACCCCTTCTTCAGCGGGCTCGGCGACGCGCGCTTTCTCCTTGCGGCAGAGGGCGATCGGGTGCTCGGCTCGGTCGCCGGGGTCTTTCGCGAGAGCCGCGAGGGCGGGCGCGCGGTGCCCTCGGTGTACCTCTGCGACCTCAAGGTCCACCCCTCGCAACGCGGCAC
>JBILLI010000074.1:0-17302 GCA_044376155.1 Polyangiales bacterium | reverse complement strand
CTCGGGCGCACCCGCAAGCAGGCGCTGCTCGCCTTCGCCGACCGCTGCCCCACCGAGGCCGTGAAGGACTTCGTGAGCGCCGTGGTGCAGGCCGAGGAGAAGGGCAACCCCCTCGCCGAGGTGCTGCAGATTCAAGCCACCATGCTGCGCATGCGCCGCAGCGTCGCCGCCGAAGAGAGCGCGGCCCGCGCGGGCGTGATGATGATGGGCCCCCTGATGCTCATCTTCGCCACGATCATGCTGATCATCCTGGGACCCTTCGCCGTCAACATCGCCTCCGGGCACGGGATCTGAGAGGGAGATACGCGCCAATGGCCACGCCGCAGATCGATGTCTACCTGCCCGACGGGACCGTGCAGAACTTTCAGCTCGCCGAAGAGAAGGTGAAGGTCGGGGCGGCGTCGACGTGTCACGTGATGATCGACCGCCCGGAGTTCTCGCCCGAGCACCTGCTGCTCGTCGCGCGCCCCGAGGGGGTGTGGGTCGCCGTGGCCCGCGGGGTCGGCACGCCCACGCTGGTCGACGGCGCGGTGCACGACCGGGGGATGGTCACCTGGGGCAAGAGCATCACCATCGGCCCGACGCGCATCGTGCTCAACGACGGCTCGAAGGCGTCGAAGAAGACGGGCAAGGACGGCGACAAGAAAGAAGAGGGGGTCTCGCCCGTGATCCTCATCGCCGCGGCGGTCATCGTGCCGATGGCGCTGTACACGTCGTTCTCCGACCCCGGGAGCGCGGTGCCGTCGCGGGTGCAGCAGCAGCCGCCGGCCCTCTTCGACTCGCTGCAGCGCCCCTGCCCCGAGCGCGAGGGCGCGATGCTGCGCAACGCCGCCGAGGAGAGCACCCGGGTGGCGATGTCGAAGGCCGAGCGCATGCCCTTTCGCACGCAAGACGGCATCGACGCGGTGAACTACTACGCCCAGGCCAGCGCGTGCTTTCGCGTGGCGGGAGACGGTGCCTCGTCGCAGCTCGCGATGCAGCGCGCCACGCGCCTCCAGGCCCGCCTCGAGGACGACTACCGCGCGCACCAGTTCCGCCTCGACCGCGCGCTGGAGCAGGCGCGGGTCGAAGACGCCCTCTACGAGGCGCGCATGCTCAAGGCCCTCACCAACCACCGCCGCGGGCCCTACTACAACGCCCTGGTGACCCTTGAGCGGCAGCTCCAGCTCCGCGTGGATCAGAACGCGGCTGCCCGGCGGTGAGCGCCCGCACCCCGCCCGTGGGCGGCGCGGCGGTCATCCTGAGGCGGCGCGACGACCGGGTGCTCTATCCCCTCCTGGCGCTGCTCCTCGCCGCCACGCTCACCCGCGGCGACCTGGACGTCACCGCCACGGGCCCCTTTCGGGACGTCTACGACGCCCTCGGCGCGTCGCTCCTGCGCGGCGAAGCGACGCTGCCCCGGGCGGTCATCGGGTGCGAGGCCTTCGTCATGCCGTGGGGGCGGGTGATGTACTTCGGCCCCCTCCCCGCGCATCGCGCTGAACGCCGCGCTCCCGTCGATGGTCGGGCGGTGGTCGGTGCTCTCGTGCCTGCTCGCGTCGCTGGTCGCGGTCTGGGCGTCTCGCCGCGCCCTCGGCCTCGCCCTCGACGCGCACCCCGCCCTGGACGACGCCGAGCGCAACCGCATCCTCCGCGCCGGCACCGCGCTGCTCGCCCTCGGGTCGCCGCTGGTGCACCTCGTCTCCGATGGGAACCTCTATTTTGAAGCGATCGCCTGGGCCGCGGCCTTCGCGCTCGCCGCGGTGTCGTTCCTCGTGGAGATCACCCTGTCGCTCCGGGCCTCGACGCGCGCGTACGCGGCGTTGGGCGCGTGCGGCGCGTGCGCGCTGCTCACCCGCGTGACCTTCGGCGCCGCCGTGCTCCTCGCGGCGGGGGCGGTCGCGCTGGTTGTGTTGCGCACGAGGGAGCTCACGGCGCGTGACCGCGGCGCACGGATCGCGAGCCTGGCCCTCCCCGCCCTCGTCGGCGTCGCGGCGCAGCTCGCGTACAACCGCATGCGCTGGGGGTCGGCGCTGACCTTCATCGTCCCCGACGCCTACGTGTTCCTGCCCAGCATGCGCGAGGCCTTCGCGCAGGGCCAGGTGCACCCGCGGCGCCTCCCCTGGGCGCTCTACAACTACGCCGTCCCCGCGCCGCGCTTCTTCTCGACCGCGGCGCCCTTCGTCGTGCTCGGGCGCGCCGCCGCGCTCCCGTCGCCCGTGCTCAACGGCTCCTCGCGTGGCTTTCTGCCGCTCACGCTGAGCGCCCCGCCGCTGCTCTACCTCGCCGCGCGCGCGCTGCGAGACCTCGCCCGCGCGCCGCTCTCCCATGCGCTGCCCCTCGGCGTGACCCTCGCGTTCGGCGCGCAAGCACTGGTGATCCTCGGCTTCTACCACATGGCGCAGCGGTACACCGTGGAGTTTCTCCCGGGCCTGGTCTACCTGGCCTGCCTGGCGGTGCGGGCGCTGCCGCGAGAGCCCGCGCCGCGGGAGGCCGTGCTGCGACGGGTCACCCTCCTCTCGATGGTCGCGCTCGCCTGCAACCTGCTCTCGCAGTCCTACTGGGTGAACGTCGAGGCCCGGGTGTGACCGCCGCGCTCAGAGCTCCCGGGTCATCTCGAGCATCGTGGGGCGAAAGCCCGCCTTCGCGAACAGCGCCTGCGCGCGCTCGTTCTGCACCGCCGTGTGCAGCACCACCCGCGGCACCCCGCGCGCCTTGATCGCCGCGAGGAAGGCCTCGATCAACGCCTCTGCCGCGCCCCGCCGCCGCGCCGCGGGGTCGACGAGGATGTCGTGCAGCGCGCCGTGCCGGTCGAGGAGCAGGTTCCAGTCGCGCGCCTCGACGCGCCCGTAGACGTAGCCCAGCACGGTGTCGCCCTCGGCCGCCACGAGCAGCACCGCGTCGGGGTTCTGCAACTCCTGCCCGAACCAGCGCTGGTAGCCCGCCGACACGCCCGGGGTGAGCAGAAAGCGCGCGGGGTCGAACTCGTGGTGCAGCCGCACCAGAGACTCCGCGAGCTCGCCCAGGCGCGGCAGGTCGGAGGGGATCGCCGGGCGCACGTTCACGTCGGTCATCACCCGTCGCTCCGTGACACGACGCGGCTTCGACGTCGAGCGCGAAGGGTGCTACGCACGGCCCGCCATGGCCCTCGCCCGCCTCACTTGCTTCGCCCTGCTCGCGCTCGCCTGCACGCCCCGCGCGGGCACCAGCGGCCCCCCCGTCGAGACCGACGCCGGGCTCAGCGACATCGTCGCGCCGCCCGGCGACAGCCCCGTCGCGCCGCCCACCGACAACCCCGTCGCGCCGCCCACCGACAGCCCCGTCGCGCCGCCCACCGACAACCCCGCGGTCACGCCCGACGCGTGTGTGCCCCAGGGCGCCGAGGGCACCCGCGAGGCGTGCGCCGACGGCCGCGACAACGACTGCGACGGCTTCGCCGACTGCACCGACCCGGGCTGCACGGCCGCCTGCGCGGTCGACGCGAGCACCTGCGTGCGCCAGGGCAACGAGGACGACAACGCCCAGTGCAACGACGGCCGCGACAACGACTGCGACGGGTTCTTCGACTGCAATGACTTCTCGTGCCGCATGAACCTCGCGGTGACGGCGTGCGCGACGGACGCGGGCTGTGTGCCCTCGCCCGAGAACACCAACACGGCGTGCGGCGACCAGCGCGACAACGACTGCGATGGCTTCGTCGACTGCAACGACTTCAACTGCACGATGACCAGCACGGTCACGATCTGCCCGCGCGACGCCGGTCCGGTGTGCGTGCCCAGCGGCGCCGAGAACACCAACACGGCCTGCGGCGACAACCGCGACAACGACTGCGACGGGTTCACCGACTGCAGCGACTTCGACTGCACGTCGTCGTCGCTGGTGACCCTCTGCCCGCGCGACGCCGGCGCCGCGCCCCGCGACGTGCTCTACCGCGACGCCTCGCGCGGCGACGCCGCGGGCTGCGTGCGCGCCGGTGACGAGAACACCGTCACGGCGTGCACCGACGGTCGCGACAACGACTGCGACGGGTTCATCGACTGCGACGACCGCAACTGCTCCTGCGTGGCCGGCTGCGCCGCCGCCGTCGTGGGCTGCACCTGCCGGGGCCAGGAGACGCAGAACGCCCTGTGCCGCAATGCGATCGATGACGACTGCAACGGCTTCATCGACTGCAACGACTTCGGCTGCTCGCGCAACCCGCTGGTGAACGTCTGCCTCGACGGCGGGCTCTGATCACCCGCGCGGCGACGGCCCTGCGGGATGCTACGCTGCGCGCTCCATGAGCGAGCGCTTCGCCCCGTTCACCGCCGCGCAGTGTGAGTCCCTCCGGGCGGCGCTGGAGTCGCCGACGGTCCGTGACGTGAACGAGCTCGGCGCGCTGCGGGCGTCGCTCACCGACGTCGACCACCCCCTCACGGCCCTGCGCGCCCTCGCGCGAGAAGACCCCGACTGGTCCGCGCGGTTCTTCGAGCGGGCGGTGCCCGCGATGCTCGACGCGGCGTGGTCCCTGGTGGCGCAGGGGGTCCCGTCGATCCCCGTGCACACCGCGGGGCGGCGGGCGCGGGCGGTGATCCCGCGGGCGGCGATCCCGGGGTGGCTGGCGCACCTCTTCCTCGGCACGCTGCCGCGCCCCTCGCTGCTGCACCCCTCGCTCAACGGCGGCACCCTGCTGCTCCGCGACGCGCCCCACGAGCTCGCGAAGCTCCAGTGCATGATGGAGCTCTTCGTGCGCGCCCGCGCCCGCCCCCTCGCCGGGCGCCTCACCGTGGAGAGACGCGTGGCGCCCCCGCGCGACGAGGCCACCTGGGGCTACGAGAAGGCGTCGCTGAGCCCCTTCACCGTCGACGCGCACGGGCTCATCGAAGACGCCGACGACCACCTCCAGGCCGACTTCGCCAACCGCTACCTCGGCGGCGGCGTGCTCACCGGCGGATGTGTGCAGGAAGAGATCCGCTTCTCGGTGGCCCCCGAGCTGCTCCTGGGCATGGTGGTGTCGCCCATGATGGAGGCCCGCGAGGCGGTGCTGCTCCACGGCGCCGAGCGCTTCGGCGCGGTGCAGGGATACGGCTACAAGATGCGCTTCGATGGCGCGTTCACCGACGCCGCGCCGCGCCTCGCCGACGGCACCCCCGACGTGAGCGTGGTCGCCTTCGACGCGTTGGACTTTCGCAAGGGCGACCCCGCCTCGCAGACCGATCCCGCCCGCATGCTGCGCGAGCTCGAGAAGGCCCGCGCGGCCTTCCTCCACGACGCTCGATCGCTCCCGGTGGCGACGGGGAACTGGGGGGCCGGCGCCTTCCTCGGCGACCCGCAGCTCAAGGCCGTGCTTCAGTGGATCGCGGCCTCGGCGTGCAAGCGCGCGGTGCGGTATTTCACCTTCGGCGACGCGCGGGTCGACGGCCTCGCCGCGTTCGCCGCGCAGGCCCCGAAGCGCTTCGACAGCGCGGGCGCCCTGTGGAAGCGGGCGCTCGCCGTGGCGCCGCAGCGCCCCGACGACCTCTTCGCCGCGCTGCTCGCGTAGCCGCTACTGCGCGGGGACCTCGCCGCGCCCCACGACCAGCACGAAGCTCTGCCCCTCCTCGGAGAGAAAGCCCCGAAAATCCGGCCGCGTGCGCCGCTGCTCCTCGGCGTACTCACGGTACCCCTGCCGAAACGCCGCGCTGAGCCCGGTGCTGGAGAGGGCCGTGGCGAGGGTCTGCACGTACTCCGGCGGCGAGGTGTCGGCCGCGAAGAGGTAGAGCCCCGGGCGTAGACGCAACGACGTGCGCTGCAAGGGCTTCACGTCCCACCCCGCGCGGCGGAACGCGGTCACCAGCCGCTCGGCCTGGGCCACCGAGAACGCGTCGTCGGCCATCGCGGTGACCCACGCGGGCGAGCCGCGGCCCTCGCCGAGGGCGGTCACGAGCTGCGTCAGGGCCGCGTCGGAGATCGCCGGCGTGCGCGTGGGCTGGTCGGCCGGCGGCGTCGGCGTGCCCGGTGCGGCGGCCGCGGTGCCCGCCGTCGAAGGCGCCGCCGCGGCCGAGGGCGACGGGACCCCCGCGCGGTTGCGCATCACCCGCGCCCGGAGCGCCAGCGCGCCGCCCAGGAGCAGCACCATGAGCACCGGGATGTAGAGGTCGGGCGAGCGCATCAGCCGCTGCGCGAAGGGCTCCGCCGCCGTCGCCGGGGCCGCCCGGGGGGAGGAGCGGGGCGCCGACACCGCGCGCGGCGCCGGGCGCACGGGCGCGTCGCTGTCGTCGTTGTCGTCTTCATCGTCGTCGCTGTCGTCGTCGTACAGCGCCTCCAGCGCCTCACCCGCGGCGGCCACGGTCTCGAAGCGGGCCTCGGGGTCGCGCGCCACGCAGCGCAGGAACCACTCGTCGAAGCCCTCGGGCAGCGCGCGGCGCACGCCGAGCGACTCGGCGCGAACGCTCGGCGGATCCAGCGTGCCGTCCTTGAGCTCGGCCTCCACCACCGAGCGCTTGATCGCATCGTCGTCACCCGCGGCGTGCCAGTAGCTCCGCCCGGTGAACGCAAAGAACGCCAGCAGCCCGAAGGACCACACGTCGTCCGACGGGGTCGCCGCCTCGTCACGGAAGGCGTGCTCGGGCGACATCCACAGCAGCGACGACGCGCGCTCCTTGGCGCCGAAGCTCTCGCGCAGCCACGCGTGGGTCCAGAAGTCCGATACGCGCGCGGTGAAGTCTCCGCCGAAGGTCTCGCCCTCGACCAGCATCACCGCGCTGGGGTCGAGCCGACCGTAGGCCATGCCCACGCCGTGGATCGCGTGCAGCGCCTGCGCGACCTGCCCCATCACATCAAAGACGTCACCCTCGCTGAGGGGCGCCTTGGCGACGCGCTCTGCCAGCGTCGGACCGTCTTGGAAGGAGATCGCGAACCACGGCGCCTTCGTGCGCTCGTCGACGCCCGCGTCGATGAGGTCCACCACGTGCGCGCTGCGCACGCCCGCCCTGGCGCGGCACAGCTCGCCGAAGCGCTCGCGCCCCTCGGGCTTCACCACCAGTTCGGGGTCGAGCACGCGGAGCACGCAGGTCCGCCCGGTGCTCTGTTGTTCGACGGCGTACAGCGCGCTGCGGGGTGTGGCGCGGCCGAGGGGGCGCAGCACCCGCCACCCGCCGCCAAGAACCCGTCCGACCGGAATCTGTCCAGGCTGAAATGTCATCGGCGCCGGGAGGCTACCACGTCGGCGTTGCGCTTCACGCGCCGAGAGGCCGTGGCCCTTCTGGGACGGGCCGCTCCCCCCGCACACCGCGCCGACGCGCGCCGTGGCCCTCCGCCCGTCTGCCGACCCCGGTGATGACGGCGCCCTGATCGTCGTCCGATCCCGCTCCCCATTGCTTCGGTCACGTGGCTAGAGTGCTCGGGCCGTGAGCGACATGCCCCCCCTCGGTCTCCACGTCCACCTCTGCGGCACGGGTCCCACGCTGCGCTTCGTCGTTTGGTTCGAGGGCGTGCCCCGCGCCGACGCGCCGGCGCGCGCGAAGCCGACGTACATCCCCGATCCCCTGGATCACCCCTTCGCGCTGCACGCGCGGCACCCGGGTCTGCCGGCGTGGCTCGACGACACCTGGCGACGCGCCGCGGTGCTCGTGACGCTGCCGCACCTGCCCAACCTCGTCCCCGTGCCGCTGCCCGGTCACATCGACGGGTGGGACCTCTCCGACGCATCGTTCCGCGGTCGCAAGCTCGGCACCCGGGCCTTCAGCGTGCCCGCGTGGGTGGTGCCCGCGCACCTCTCGCTGGAGCCCCTGCGCGCGCTGCTCGCGTCGTGGCGCGAGCACGTCGGCCCGGGCTTCCTCTCCCCGCACGCCGAGGTCGTCACCGAGGTGCTCTCGTGGCTGCACACCCGTCTCCTGGAGGCGCCGCTGCTCCCCACGCTGGGGCTGCATCCCATGGGGTGGGCCGAGACCCTGGATCGCTTCCTCCCCGCGTCCTCGACCGCGCTGCAGCTCGCATGGGCGCCCCCGGTGCGCCTCGCGGAGCTCAACGCGCTGCGGGCGAAGCTCCTCACGGCGCCCTTCCTCGCGGCCGCTCCGCAGCAGCCGCCGGGCCACCGCAGCAAGGGCGCCCCGGCCACCTGGCGCGACGACACGCTGCCCCAACGGCTCGCGGTGTTCTTCACCGAGGCGCTGCACCACACCGCGGCGTCGAGCGGCGCGGTGCCCCGCGACGTGCGCGTCGACGCCCTCACCCGCGCGCTGCGGCAGGACGCGCTGAAGGAGCTGCACGCCGCGCACGGCAACTGCCTCGACGCGCACCACGCGATCCATCAGGGCGACGCGCCCCCCAAGACGCACCTGCACGGGCGGTTGCACCCCGCCGACGACGGCGGCTGGTCGCTGGAACTCGGGCTCGCGGCCACCGCCGACGCGTTCCTGCCCGCGTCGGAGATCGTGACGCCCGAGGGCCTCACGACCGCCGCGGTCGACCACGACGACACCACCTGGATGCGCGCCGCGTCGGTGCTGCACCGCGACTGGCAGATCGGCGCGTCCTCCCTCTCGCTCCTGCGCGCGCCGGAGCTCCTCGCGGGTCGCGCGGCGCTCACCCCGGCGCAGGGCGCGTCGCTGCTCACGTCGGTGCCCCTGCCGGGCGAGTCGTACCAGTACCGCACGTGGCTTGAGTCCATCGGGTCTGACGCCCGCGCGAAGGCCTTCACCGCGTTCACCGCGGCCCCCGCGGCGACGCTGCAGGCCCGTCTGCGCGTGCGCTGGGACCTCGACCCGACGCGCGGCGAGACGCTGCACGACGCGCGCTTCGTGCCCAGCCTGGACCTCGTGCTCGGCGACCTCGTGCTCGACGCGGCGCAGGCCGAGGCCCTGCTGCGGGAGTCCTCGGGCGAGTTCGTGCGGGCGCACGGGCAGGTGCTCCGCCGGGTCGCGCTGGAGGCCGCCGTGGCGCTGCTGCGCGCGCGGGAGAAGGTGCTCTCGAAGCTCCGCGCGGGCGAAGGGCTCTCGCTCGCGAAGGTGGTCGACCTCGACGACCAGTGGGCCACCGAGCGCGCCGCGGCGGTCACCGAGAGCCTCTTCTCCGAGCGCTGGCAGCAGCTCCTCGACAGGCTCCGCGACGGCGGCGGGGTCCCGCTGCTCGACGCGCCGAAGGACTTTCAGGGCACGCTGCGCCCCTACCAGCAGCGCGGTCTCTCGTGGATGCACTTCCTCGTCACCCGCGGCTTCGGGGGCTGCCTCGCCGACGACATGGGCCTCGGCAAGACCGTGCAGGTTTTGGCCCTGCTGGCCACGCGCCGCGCGGAGAAGAAGTCCGCGCCGCCGGACCTCGTGGTGTGCCCCACGGCGGTGGTGCACAACTGGGCGCGCGAGTCGCGAAGGTTCACCCCGAAGCTCCGGGTGGGGGTGCACCAGGGCGCGGGGCGGGCGGCCGACGGCGAGGCCCTGGAGCGCCTGCGCGCGTCGAGCGACGTGGTGATCACCAGCTATCCGCTGCTGCGGCGCGACAGCGCGCTCTTCGAGGCGGCGACGTGGTCGGTGGTGATCGTCGACGAGGCGCAGAACCTCAAGAACCCCGAGGCGCAGCAGACGCGCGCGGCGAAGGCCCTCACGTGCAGCGCGAAGCTCTGCCTCACGGGCACGCCGGTGGAGAACCAGCTCCGGGACCTCTGGTCGGTCTTCGACCTCGCGATCCCGGGGCTGCTCGGGGGGCAGACGCGCTTCGCGAAGTCCTTCGTGGCGCCGTTGCGCACCGACGCGCCGCGCACGCTGCAGCGGCTCTCGTCACGGGTGGGTCCCTTTCTGCTCCGACGCACGAAGCGCGACCCCGCCATCGCGGGCGACCTCCCGCCCAAGCAGGAGCAGGAGGCCTGGTGCGAGCTCACCCCCGAGCAGGTGACCCTCTACCAGGCGATGACCGAGGCCACGCTGGAGGGCATCGTGGGCAAGGACGGCGTCGCCCGCCGCGCGCACATCCTCGCGGCGCTCACGCGCTTCAAGCAGATCTGCAACCACCCCGAGAGCTTTCACCCCGAGCACCCCGACCGGCTGCTGGGCCGCTCGGGCAAGCTCGATCGCACCCTGGAGCTCGTCGAGGAGCTCGTCGCCGAGGAGCAGCGCGTGCTGATCTTCACGCAGTTCACCGAGATGGGCGAGGTGCTGCGCCGGGCGCTGCGCGCGAGCCTCGACCTCGACGCGGATTTCTACCACGGGGGCCTGAGCGCGAAGGCCCGCGAGGAGATGGTGGCGGCGTTCAACGAGCCCGATGGCCCGCCGGTGCTCATCGTCTCGCTGCGCGCGGGGGGCACGGGGCTCAACCTCACGGCGGCGTCGGCGGTGATCCATTACGACCGCTGGTGGAACCCCGCGGTGGAGGACCAGGCCACCGACCGCGCGCACCGCATCGGCCAGCAGCGCATGGTGAGCGTGTTCAAGCTCGCCACCCGGGGCACCCTCGAGGAGCGCGTGGTGGACCTCCTCGAGACCAAGCGCGCGCTCGCGTCGCAGGCCCTCGGCGGGTCTGACGCGTCGTTCATCACGGAGATGTCCGACGGCGAGCTCCGCGCGTTCCTCTCCCTCGGCGCGGCCGCGGAGGCGTCATGAGCGACGACATCGCCGGGCTCGCGCTGCGCGCGCCGCGCGACACCTACGAGGCCGCCGTGCCCGGCATGGGCTCCGCGACGCTGCGACGCGTGCAGCCCACGGGGTTCTCGCTGACCCTCACCCTCGACGAATCGGTCGCGAGGTCACTCGCCACGGGCAAGGGCGCCACCGAGGTCACCCTCCCGGGTCCCTCGCCCGCCCACCACCGGACGTTCACACCCCCGGGCGACCTGCGCGCCCTTCTGGTGGAGCACCGTCTGCTGCACCGCCCCGAGCTGCTGCGCGGAGGGCGCGCCGACCTCTCCGACCCGGCCGCCGCCGAGGCGCTGGACGGCCTGCAGATCACCCTCGTCGCCACCGTCTCGCGCCCTTCGGGCTGGGCGTACACCCGCTGCGCGAAGTGCCCCGAGGCCCCGCCGCCGGGCCAGCGCCCGCACAGCTCGTACTACGGCATCGGCTACCCTGCTCCCGCGCGCGAGCACTGCGCGCACGTCGCGCTTTATCCGAAGGCCCTGACCGCGCTGATGGACGCGCACCCCGAGCTCACCTTCGAGTTCGCGGACCTCCTCGCGCCCGACGCGGCCAACGCCCCGACGCGCTACGTGCTCACGGGCGCGTCGATGCAGCGGGCCCTGCTCACGTGGCTGCTGCCGGGCAAGGAGCACGCGCGCTCTCGCCGGGCGTACGTGTACAGCGGGTGGGAGTCCTCGGGGTACGGCCGCGCCCGCCGCAAGAAGCCACGCCCCACGGCCGCGCGCGCCGCGTGGGAGGGCGTCTCGGAGTCACAGCGCGTGGGGCTGACCTTCGCGGCGCGGGCGTGGCAGTGCGAGGCCGACGCGCCCCGCTTCGCGACGCGCCCCGAGGCGGCGGTCCCGATGGCGCCGTGGCAACCCTCGGACGCGGTGAGCGCGCAGGACCTCGCGGTGCTCCTGCCCGATGAGTTTCGCGTGCCCGCGGTGGCGCCTCCGAGACCCGTGGCCCCCCCTCGCCCTCCGGCAACGCCCGCTGCCCCTGCGCCCGCGAAGAAGCCCGCGAAGCGCGTGGTGAAGAAGGCTCCCCCGGCGGAGGCCGCTCCCCCCTCGGCGCCCCCGCCCGCGAAGCTGCTCACCATGAAGGACCTCGCGGACCTCGGGCACAGCGCCGCGGCGGTGAAGAAGATGTTGAAGTCGGGCGTGCTCGAGCGCGCGAGCTTCGGGTGGTACCGCTTCGCGACGCGGTGACGTCTCAGCGCGAGTACACGAGGTACGCGACGAGCTCGATGTTGCCGTAGCCGCGGCCCGCGGCCGGCGCCGCGCTGCCCACGGTGGTGCGGTAGGCGAGCTGGTTCTCGGCGTTCATCCGCACGTCGGCGGTGAGGTCGGCGATGAAGGGGCGCACGTCCTCGCCGGGGCACCAACCGCCGCGGCCGAAGTACCAGGTGCCGTGCTGGTTGGGCACGACGCCCTCATCCACGCGGTCGCGGCAGCCGTCGAGGGTCTGCGCCTGGGGGAAGCGCAGCGAGCGCTCGGCCGCGCCGTTCACGGAGAAGTGGTGCTGGTGGTTGCAGAACTCCGCGCACTGCCCGGTGGCGGCGCCGTGCCCGGTGACCAGGGTGTAGAGCTCGACCTTGCGCGTGCCCATGGGCACCGTGAAGCGCGCGGTAGGGTTGCGGGTGCCGTAGTTGCTGTCGAAGGCGCCGCCGGGCCACGCGAGGCGCTCGATCGCGAAGGGGCGCATCGGGCGCGCGCGGTTGGAGAAGCGCAGCGAGAGCGAGACGACGTAGTTCGCGGGGCGCGGGTCGAACTGCCGCGAGGCGTACCAGCGAAAGCGACGGCGGCCGCCTTCGCGCAGCAGCGGGAGCATCGGGGTGATGTCGGTGACCCAGCGTCCCTCGCGCCAGTAGGTGGTGATCCAGCGGGCGATCTCGGTGTCGCAGCGGGGCGCACCGGCGTCCACGCCGGGGGTCGTCGGGGGGACCTCGCAGAGGCGGAGGTTCGAGATGTAGTCCCACGCGCCGCAGTCGCCGTCGCGGTGGTTCACGCAGTTCGTGCTGAGGTCGACCTCGAGGGTGTCGAAGCCCGCCATGGCCGTCTCGTCGGGGAGCATCACCTCGGGGAAGGTGGTCTCGGTCACCGTCTCGTTGGTCAACAGCGGGACCACCGTGGCGGTCTCCGCCCGCAGCCGCGCCTCGCGGTCGTGCTCGAAGTTGTAGTACCGGGGCTCGTCCCCCGCGAAGGAGAGGTCCAGCGCGAGGCCGCCCTGCGCGAGCCGCCCGAGCTGCCCCACCTCGCGGATGCGCTGCGCGCGGTCGACGGCCCACTGCACGGCCTCGTAGCGCGGCACCTGGTTCATCGTCTGCCGACGCGCGAGGTAGAGCTGCGAGACCCAGGTGTTGGTCATGTCGACGCGGGGCGTGACGAAGTGCACCCGCGCGCGCCAGTGGTCCCGGTCGGCCTTGGGGAGCGAGTCGATGTCGCCCAGGGCGGTGTCGCGCATGGCCATGAAGCCGGGCTCGTCGCGGGCCCAGAGAAAGACCCAGTGCACGTTGCGCGGCGCGCGGTCGAGGAGCGGGAGAATGCCGTTCGCGAAGAGGGTCGAGGAGTAGTCGCGCCCGCTGATGGTGAACGACCCGCGGTTCCAGACGAAGAACACGTAGCTGTCGTCGCCGGTCCAGCTCTCGTCGAAGGACCACCACCCGTCCTGCGTCTCGACGCCGAAGGGCCCCGCGGTGGCGCGGGGGGTGAGCCCGTAGGGCCCCGCGCGGAAGGGTGAGCTCACGTCCCGCGGCGCGCGCACGTCCGTCAAGGCATCGGTGACATCCGCCGCCGCGCCCGCGTCGATCAGTGCGGGGACGTCGGAGACCGCGAGGTCCTGCGCGACGGGCACGTCAGTCGGCGCGGGCGTGTTCTGGGAGCAGGCCGCGAGGAGGGAGAGAGCAGCCGCGAGTCGTCGCATGGCCCCATCGCTCCACGCTCACCGCGCCGACGTCAAGGTCGGCCGGTGCGATCGTCAGCGGTGGCGGTGCGGCACGCGATGGGCGAGGGCGCGGTCGAGCCACGCGACGTTGGCGCCGACGACCGCGACCGCGAGGGAGACCATTGAGAGCGTGAGCACCATGGGGAACCTCCTCCTGCGGGATGAACGACCAATCTCAGATGCGTTGAAGGGACCGACAGCTTCATCCGTCGCGAGGTTCCCTCGCGGCGTTCAAGCTCGTCGACGATTTCAACGCGGGAGGGGTCGCGGGTGTTCCCCGCGGCGGGGGCGCGGTCAGCGAACCGCGCGGATCTGACGGAGGTAGGTCATCAGCGACGCGAGGTCGGGGTCGGAGAGCTTCGTCGGCGGAATGGCCTTCATGTCCCCGCGCCCGTTGCGGATCACCCCGGTCATCTTCGCCACGGTGAGCCGCTTGTTCTTGATCCGCGGCGTGTCTTCCTCGGGGGCGTTGCCCTCCGCGCCGTGGCAGCGACCGCACGCGCGATCGAAGATCTGCACGGGCGTGCGGGTCTGCGCGTGGGCCGTCTGGGGCTTCGTGGCGACGGCGCCGCCCACCCCGATCATCACACCCAGCGCGGCGAAGCAGAGCCCCCAGCGCGCGCGTTCGGTTCGTACCATCGTCAGGACTCCTCGTCGGGTCGAGGGCGACATCGCCCGTACCCTCGCACGGACGACCCTCGGGCCACCGGCATTCAGCCCGACCACCGCGTGCCGGGTCAAGGCTTGGATGCCGTCACCCGAATTGCACGGCCGAGAGACGCACGCCTGCGAAGGTCCCGTTGTAGGGCACGCGACCGCGGTCGTCGCCCGCCGCGCCCGCGATGACCATGAGGGGCAGCAGGTGCTCCTCGCGGGGGTGCACCTCGCGCGCGGAGGGCGCCTCGGTCCACCGCCGCAGCCGCTCGTCGCGGGGCTGCGCCTCCATCGCCACGGTCTCGCGCAGCCACGCGTCGAAGCGCTCTGACGCCTCGCGGCCACGCCCGCCAAAGCCGCGCATGTTGTGGTAGCTCATGCCGCTGCCCACGATGACCACGCCCTCGTCGCGCAGCGGCGCGAGCGCACGCCCCATCGCGAGGTGCTCCGCGGGGTTCAGCCCGGTCTTCAGCGAGAGCTGCAGCACCGGCACGTCGGCCTCGGGCCAGGTCACCTTGAGCGGCACGAAGGTGCCGTGGTCGTAGCCCCGATTCGGGTCTTCGCGCGTCGCGAAGCCCCCCGCGGTGAGCAGCGCGCGCACCCGCGGCGCGAGCTCAGGGGCGCCCGGCGCGGGCCAGGTGAGCCGGTACGACTCCTCGGGGAAGCCGTAGTAGTCAAAGAGCAGCGGCGGGCGGGCGGCGGTCATCAGGGTGGCCACGTCCTCTTCCCAGTGCGCGCTCACGACGAGCAGGGCCCGCGGAGGCGTCGCGGTGAGCGTGCGCACCGAGCGCAGGTAGGTCAGCAGGGCCTCCTTCTCGCCCTGCGTGCCGAAGCCCAGATCAACGAAGGGCCACGGACCGCCCCCGTGGGGGAGGTACACCGCGGGGGTGCGCGCGCCGCCCGCGGGGCGTCGTTGGGGCTGCGGATTCGCTTGCGCCGCAGGGGCTTCGCACCCGGGGAGGGCCGACATCGCCGCGCCCGCCACGGCGGCGGCGACCACCTGGCGTCGGGTGACACCCGCGTTCTCGTCTTCGCTCATGGGGGAGAGAACTACCGCGGCCGGGCGTTCATTGCAGCCGCGGTCTGGAGGCGGGGGAGAGGTTGCGTGCGGCTCAGTGGGGCGCGGCCCCGCCGGCGTTCTGGAGCTGGCGACGGAGCTGCTCCATGACCTCCGGGGGGATCTGCGGAGACCCGCCGGGAGGGGCGCCGGGGGCTCCACCCGGGGCGGCCTCGGGGGCCGGGGCAGACGCGTCGCTGGCCGCGCCGCCGTCTTGCGGGAGGGGCTGCTGGAACGCGGTGAGTGCGGGGTTCACGGCGTCGCCGCTGGCGCGGCTCACGAGGTACGTGATGTCGCTGCCCTCGCGGCGGAGGTAGACCTCGTTGTCGCCGCCGGTGGCGCCGGCGCGGAGGATGAGGGTCTGCGCCGCGGCGTCGCCGCCGCCCGTGGTGAGGGTCACCCGGGGGGAGCTGTCGGTGAAGCCCGTGGTGGCGTTGGCCGCGGCGAAGTCCGACGCGCGGAGGTTGAGCAGGGAGTCGACCACGGCGCCGACGCGCGCGGTGTCGAGGCGCTCGATGGGGGTGGCCGGGGTCCAGGTCTCGCCCGAGCGGGTGAAGGTGAAGGTGCCGTTGGGGTTGACCCACTCGACGCGGGTCACCTGCCCGCGCTCGACGCGGGTGATCTCGCGGTTGCGCCAGTCGCGCGGCTGCTGCGAGAGCATCGACGAGAGCGACTGGTCGGCCTCGAAGACCTCGTTGGCGCCCGGACGGCGCACCGAGGTGCCCGCGCCCACGGCGTCGCCCACCACGAGGTCGAGGAGCACGGTGCCCCCGGCCTTGAGGGTGATGCGGGTGCCGTGCGCGTCGTCGATGTTGAACTGCGTGTGGCTCGCGGCCTGCGTCGCGCGGCGACTCACGACGTGCATGTCGCTGAGGCGGTTGAGCAGGTCCTGCACCGAGTTCTCGGCGGTGGGGCCGCGGCCCGGGGCGGTCATGCTCCAGGACGTGCCCTGCTTCTCGAAGCGGAGCTCCCGGGCGTCGGCGGCGGCGCCCGGGCGGTTGATGGTGACGTTGTCGACGCGGCCCTTGTCCCACGCGCTCCACGGAGCGGTGAGGGCGGCGTTGGTGGAGGGCGGCGGCTCGCGGTAAACGAAGTAGGTCGCGCCAGCGAGGGCGACGAGGACCGCCAGACCGATCTGGGTGCTCTTGGAGTTCATCGAAGTTCCGAGGGGTGGCTACGGTTTGGGCTCAGAGCTTGATGGCCTTGCGGGCGGCCTCGCGCGAGCGGGTGATGAAGACCCCGAGGAGGCCCACGAGGAGCGGGAGCCCCACGATGTGTCCCCACTTGAAGAGGTTCTTCTTCGCGTCGGTGATCTCGCGGAGGTTGGGCTCCGCGACGTTCTTCGCGCGCACGGCGAGGAGGTCCGCGTCCTGGGAGAGCCAGTCGAAGGTGTTCTGGATCATGCGCAGGTTGGGGGGACCGCCCTGCTGCACCCGGGCCACGGCGCCGAGCTGCTCGATGTGAAAGAGCCGACCGGAGCTCACGAGCAGCAGCCGGGCGGGGCGCTCCGAGCTCGCGCGCTCGGGCACCGGGGGGTTGTTCGCCGCGGGGGCCACGCCGCCGTCGGCCTGCGCCGGGGCGCTGCCCGAGAACGCCGTGCGGAGCTGGCCCTCCCAGGCGACCGCGACCACCGAGGGGGTACGCTCGTTGGCGAACATGGTCCGCGCGCGGGGCAGGATCTGCTCGAGGTCGGCCTCGAAGGTGCCGCTCTGCACCACCGAGCGCGGCGAGGTGCGCGCGAGGACGCTGAAGCGCGCGCCGCTCGCGCTGGTCTTCGTGGCGTCGACGGTGAGGGTCGACACGAAGGGCACGTTGATGAAGGGCAGGCGGAAGAACGCCGGGTGCGACGCGTCGAGGCCGGGGCCGTCGTCGTCACGGCGCGCGCCGACCATCGGGTAGATCGGCATCGGGAGCTGCAGCCGCTGGCCTTCGATCTCCTGGAGCGAGGGCGAGGCCTGCGCGTCGAGCACGAGGTCGGCGTTGAGCGTCACGCCGTAGGGGGTGAGCAGGGTGTTGAGGCCGTGCTCCGCGCGGGCGATCGTGGGGTTGATGTCGCGGCCGCTCTGGGTGATGCCCGCGGCGAAGATCGCCACGGCGCCGCCGCGCA
>JBILLI010000579.1:0-4989 GCA_044376155.1 Polyangiales bacterium | reverse complement strand
CAGGCGCCTGGCGCCCGGACCACCACCGCCTCGGCCGCGCCGTGCCGACGCAGGCAGTCCAGCGCGCCCTCGACCAGCCGGTCGACGATGAAGTGGTTGAAGCGGCTCGCGAGCACCGCGACGCGCACCCCGCGCGCCTGCAGGTCGCCCTCGATCACCGACGTGCGAAAGCTCTCATCGCTCATGGCGCCGCGGTTCCTAGTCCCTCATCGGAGAAAACACAACGGCGTCACGCCAGCGGCCATCGACCCGAGGGGTCGCCGCCGAGGGTCACCATCTCGACGACCTCAAGTCCGTAGCCCGCGAGGCCCACGAGCCGCCGGGGATTGTTCGTGAGCAGCCGCAGCTTGCGCACCCCGAGGTCTACCAGAAGTTGCGCCCCCAGCCCGTGCTCGCGCTGCGCCGGTGAGCCATTGGACGCGAGGTCGTGCCCCCGCGCCGGAACGCCGCTGGCGAGGGAGACCAGGTCGGCCGTGAGGTCGATGCGACGCGGCGGCACGTAGACCACCACCCCGCAGCCCTCGGCCTCGATGCGACGCATGGCCTCAAAGAGGTAGGTCCCGCCGCCCACCGTGGGGCGACCGTCAAGGCTCCGCGCGGGCGCGAAGAGGTCCGCGAGCATCGCCCCGGGGTGCATGCGCACGAGCGTCGGGCGGTCGGGCGAGGGGGCGCCCAGCACGAGCGCCAGGAACTGCCGCCCACCCTCTACGTTGGCCTCGTACACGTGGGCCTGCCACGTGCCGCTGAAGCCCGCGGGCTCGAAGGGCGACGAGGCCACGCGACGCAGCAGCCGGTCGCTCTTCAGCCGGGTCTGGATGAGGTCTTCGATGGTCACCAGCGGCAGGTCGTGGTCCGCCGAGAAGCGCAGCAGGTCGGGCATGCGAGCCATCGAGCCGTCGTCGTTCATGATCTCGCAGATCACCCCCGACGGGTTGAGCCCGGCCATCTGCGCCAGATCGATGCTGCCCTCGGTCTGCCCCGTGCGCTGCAGAACACCCCCGGGGCGCGCGCGCAACGGGAACACGTGCCCGGGGGAGACCAGGTCGTCGGGCTTCGCGTCGGGCGAGACCGCGACGCGAATGGTGTGCGCGCGGTCCGACGCGGAGATCCCGGTGGTGACGCCCTCCCGCGCCTCGACGCTCACGGTGAAGGCCGTGCCCAGCGACGCGCGGTTCTTCTCCACCATCATCGGCAGGCGCAGGGCGTCGCAGCGCTCCTCGGTGAGCGTGAGGCAGATGAGCCCCCGCGCGTGCTTCGCCATGAAGTTGATCGCCTCGGGGGTGACCTTCTCCGCGGCCAGCACGATGTCACCCTCGTTCTCGCGGTCCTCGTCGTCGGTGAGGATCACCATGCGACCCTCGCGGATCGCCTCCACCGCGCGCCGCACCCGCTCCTCAGACGTTCCCGGAAGTGTCATCGTCCCTCGCTCCGTCATCGCGTGAATCCGTTCTCGTCCAGCAGCGTCCGCCACGCCTCGTCGCTCTTCGCGGGCCCCTTCGCGGTCTCCAACGCCCGCGCCACGTAGCGCGCCAGCACGTCGGCCTCGAGGTTCACCGCGCGCCCGGGCGGCTTCGCGCCCAGGGTGGTGTGCCCGCGGGTAAAGGGCACCAGCATCACCGAGAATCCCCGGGCATCGACCGCGTTCACCGTGAGGCTCGCACCGTCGATGGCCACCGAGCCCTTCTCGGCGATGAACCGCAGCACCTCCCACGGCGCGTCGAACTCGACCCGCTCGGCCTCGCCCGACATGGTCCGCGACCGCACGGCCCCGACGCCATCGACGTGACCCGCCACAATGTGCCCGCCGAGGCGGTCGTCGACCCGAAGCGCGCGCTCGATGTTCAACGCGTCGCCACGGCTCACCGCGCCCAGCGTGGTGCGCGCCAGCGTCTCGGCGCTCACGTCGGCGCGAAACCCCGAGGGCGTGACCGCCGTCACGGTGAGGCAGACGCCGTCGACGGCCACGCTCTCGCCCAGCACCAACGCGGACAGCGCGCAGCGCACCTCGAAGTCGGCCGATGGGCCGTTACGGCGCAGCGAGACCACCGCGCCGATCTCCTGCACGATGCCTGTGAACATCAGCGGCTCCCTTCGAGGCGCAGGTCGTCGCCCACGCGGCGAACGTCGGTCCAACGAAACCGCAGCGCGTCGGCGAGGCGCGCGAAGCCTGCGCCCTGCAGCGCCATCGTCGCGTCGACCCCACCCAACAGCGTGGGCGCGACATAGGCCACCACCGCATCGACAAGCCCCGCGTCCAGCAGCGCCCCGTGGAGCCCGCCGCCGCCCTCGCAGAGCGCCGACACAACACCCCGCGCGGCCAGGCCTCGCAGGGCCTCAGGGAGCAGCGCGTGGCCGTCGCCGTCAGCCCCCACCCGCAGCACCTCGACGCCGCGCGCCTCGAGGCCCTCGCGGGGGTGTGCGGCGGTGGTGACGAGGCACGTCGGCGCGTCTGCGACCGAGTAGATCCCCGCGCTGTCAGGCGTGCGACCGCGGCCGTCGATCACCACGCGCAGCGGCCGACGCGGGCACGGCGCGTCGCGCACCGTCAATCGCGGGTCGTCGCTGAGCACCGTGGCGCTGCCGACGAGCACCGCGTCGTTCGCCGCGCGCAGGGCGTGCCCGTCGGCCCGCGCTGCGGGACCGGTGATCCATCGGCTCTCGCCGGCGCGCGTGGCGATGCGCCCGTCGAGGGACATCGCGAGCTTCAGGGTGACCCGGGGTCGCCCCTCGGTGATAAACGTGCGCCAGGGCGCGAGCAGCGCCTCGGCCTCGGGTTGGTGCTCGCCGAAGCCCTGTCGCACCGTCACGCCCGCGGCGCGGAGGCGCGTGGCCCCGCCGCCGGCGACGTGGGGGTTCGGGTCGGCCACCGCGAAGACCACCTCGCGCACCCCTGCGGAGAGGATCGCCTCGGTGCACGGAGGCGTGCGACCGTGGTGATTGCACGGCTCGAGGGTGACGAAGAGCGTCGCGCCCCGGGCGAGGGGCCCCGCCTCGCGCAAGGCGGCGACCTCGGCGTGCGGCGCACCCACCCGGGCATGATGCCCCACCCCTACGATGACCCCGTCTCGGAGCACCACCGCGCCCACCGGAGGATTCGGGGAGGGGATGTCCGTGCGGGCCGCGTCCAGCGCGCGCCGCGTCGCCGCGCGCTCCAACTCCGACGCCGCTTCGTTCACAGGGCCGGCAATCTAGTGTCCTCTCCCGCGCGTTGCCAAGGACCACCGCGCGACAAGGTTCTCCCGGACCATCCCAACGCGGCCCATGTGACCGCGAAGCCGCGCGTCGTTGCGTTGCGGTCCCTGGGGGAGGGCGCTAGCGTGGCGCCTCTGGGTGTGAGGAGCGTGGAACCTATGCTTGAGAGCAGCGCGAAGCGCGAAGGGGGCGAGGTCGGTTGGTCGCGGGGGTCGCTCAGCGACGAGGACTTCGACCGCGCGGCCCTGTCCCTTCGTCCGAGTTGGGAGGTCGGCCTCAACGCCGCGCCGAGCGCAGACTCGCTCGCGCCGCCGCGCGTCGAGGTGCTCACCACGCCTTTCGATCCCGGCAAGCCCACGTCGGCCGTGGTGATCGAAGCCGCCGCGCCCGAGACCCGTGGGAGCATCGCGCCCCCCGCCGCGGCGATCCGCCCGGTGCCCGTCGGACGTCGGGACGAGGCCACGCGACCTGCGAAGACCTCCATGCGGGACGCCAAGGCGTCGATCCCCGACGTGCCTGTCGTGCCGGTTCGACGCACGGGGCTCTACGCCGGGGTCGCGCTCGGCGTGGCCGCGCTGATCGGAAGCCTCGCGTTTGCGTTCGGCGGCAGCGGGTCTTCGCCCACGACCCCCGCGGTCGCCGAACCCTCGGCGGCTCCCGTGGAGCCCGCGGCCCCCGCGCCGTCTCCTGCGGTGGCTACCGCACCGTCGCCGCCCCCCGCGGGCCCCGTGGCTGCGCCCGAGCCTCCGCCTGCCGCGGTCGCTGCACCCGAGCCTCCTCCTCCGCCGCCTGCCGCGGTCGCTGCGCCCGAGCCTACTCCTGCGCCTCCGCCCGCGGTGGTCGCGGCGCCCGAGCCTCCGCCCCCGTCCGCCGTCGCCGCGCCGGTGCGGCCCGTGGTACGTGTGGTGCGTGCCGCGGTCCCGACGGCCCCGCGTGCGCCGCGGTCTCCAAGGGCTCCGGGAGAACCCCGCGCGGGTGCATCATCCAACCCGCGCGGCGCGGGTTTCGTGACCGACAATCCCTACTGATCGCATCCTCGGATCGAGTTCATGAAGTCTTCTCACTGGCTCGTAGTTTCTGCCCTCAGCATGGCGCTCGTCTCCTCCGAGGCGCAGGCCCAGAACGCCAGCGCCGAGGCCCGCGCGGCCTTTCAAGAGGGCGTGCGGCAATTCTCCGATCGCCATTTCGCCGAGGCGCTCGAGGCCTTTCGCCGGGCGTATCGCACGCGTCCCCACCCGAGCGTGCTGGTCAACATCGCGAACTGCTACCTCGCGCTGGAAGACCCCCGCCAGGCCATCAGCTACTTCGAGCGCTTCCTCGGCGACCCCACGAACAACGCGTCTCCGCAGCAGCGCGGCGAGATCCAGCAGGCGCTGCTCAACGCGCGCCGACGGCTCGCGCAGGTGCAGGTGTTTGTGCAGCCCGCGGGCGCCGAGGTCTTCGTCGACGGCGACCTCGTAGGCTCCGCGCCGCTTCGCCGACCGCTTGAGTTGGGCCCGGGCCCCCACGTCATCGAGGCGCGTCACCAGGGCTCGGTGACCCAGCAGTATCAGGCCCGACTCGAGCCTGGCGCCCAGCTCACAATCACGCTCGACCTCGTGCAGGGCCGGAGCTTCGTCGGGTCCGTGCCCACGCCGACGCCCACGCCGGTGGTGGTCGCGCCGCCCCCGACGCCGGTGGTGGTCGCGCCGCCCCCGACGCCGGTGGTGGTCGCGCCGCCCCCGACGCCGGTGGTGGTCGCGCCGCCCCCGACGCCGGTGGTGGTCGCGCCGCCCCCGACGCCGGTGGTGGTCGCGC
>JBILLI010000578.1:0-4996 GCA_044376155.1 Polyangiales bacterium | reverse complement strand
CGGCGTGGAGGTAGGGCCACGCGTCGACGGGCAGCGCGGTGAGGATCCCGTGCCGCGGGAGGTGCTGCTCGATGGCCGTGCGTGCTTCGGGCGGGAGGGGGACGTCCTCGCCGTGCAGGTGCGCGAAGAGGTCGCCCTCGCGGTAGCCCGCCACGCGGTTGCGCAGGATGAGGTCGTGCATGCGCCCGCACACGTTGATGGGATCGATCTGCACGAACCCGTGGTGCGCGAGGGCCTCGCCGACGCTCGCCGCGGGGGCGTCGAGGAGCACGGCGCGTCGGTGGAACCTCCGGGCGTGCGCCGCCGTCACGCGGAGGGGGGCGCTCACGCGCGGGCCCGTCGCTCGGTGGCCGTGAGCACCGTGTGGAACACCCGGGACATCACCCGCGCGGCGAGCTTCGACGCGAGGGCGGCGCCCACGGGGAGGTCCACCGCGAAGGTGCTGGTCCACTCGACGAGGGTGCCGCCGTCGGCCTCGCGCAGCACGACGGTGCCGCCGCGGTGTCGCATGGGCGGGCGCGACGAGACGATCACGTACTCCATGCGGGTGGGGCGTTGAAACGCGGTGATTTCTTCGCGAAAGAGCGAGAGGCCCGCGTCGATCTCGCGCACCGCGCCGACGCCGTTGGGCTCGTCGCCCGCCCCGCGGGTGAGCAGCGACGCGCGGCGCACGCCGGGGAAGGCCACGTAGCCCGCGTGGTCCGAGAGCACGTCGAACACGCGGTCGATGGGCGCGCGCAGCACCCGGCGAACAAACACCGTCTCCATCCCGCGGCGATACCACACCCGTCGCGCGGCGGGGCGCGCCCGAGGGGAGCGGGCGGCGGCGTTGTCGTATGCTCTCGCCACCGTGCAACCCACGACGAGTCCGAGGCCGCCCTGCAACGACCACCCCGCGCGCCCCGCCCTGGTGCGCTGCGCGACCTGCGGGCGCATGCTCTGCGACGACTGCTACCGCTTTCGCATGAACACCCGGGTGGCGTGCGCGCGCTGCGCCTACGAGGCCTCGACGCGCCCGGCGCGGCGCCTCTCGCTCGCGGTGACCTTCCTCGGGGTGAGCCTGGGCGGCGGCCTCTACGCCGCGCGGCGCTGGGACCTCTGGCTGGAGCACTCCCTCGCGCTGGTGCTCGGCGGGGCGGCGGCGGTGGTGGTGGCGGTGCTCCTCGCGCGCTCGGGCAAGGCCGACGGGGAGCCCGAGGTCGAGCGCCGGGACCCCTCCGAGGAGCCCCTGGTCGACGCGGAGCTCGGCGACGTGCGCGGGGTCTATCGCGGGCGCGCGCGGCACCTGCTCATGGCCGCGGCGCCGAAGGTCTCGGCGCGGGCGACGGCGGCGGTGCTCCTGGGTTGCCTCGCGGTGACCGCCGTGATGCTCCCCGCCGCGGCGCGGCTGCCGCGCTGGGTCGAGACCGAGATCGTGCTCGGGGCGTGGTGGCTCATCGTCGCCGCGACGCTGACCATCCTGCTGTACCGGGGCTTTCGGCTGCGCGACGACTTCGTGTACTTCGCGCCGTGGGACCGCCCGGCGGAGCCCGCCGAGGCCACCGCGACGACGAAGGAGGGCTCGGGCAGCACCTTCGGCCTCGACGGGTGCAGCGGGCTCGACGCCGAGGGCTGCGCGGCCGCGGCGGTGATCACCGTGGCCCTCGCGGCGGCCTTCGGCGTCGCGTGGGTGCTGGTGGAGTTCGCGCTGCCGGTGGTGTTCCTGCTGATGTACGGGCTCTTCATGCGGGCCATCGGGCGCGTCGCCAACGACCGCCACGGGTGCGAGGGCGACCTCGCGAAGGCGCTGCGCTGGGGTGCGCTCTGGTCGACGGTCTACGTGCTCCCGCTCGCGCTGATCAACGCGCTGCTGCACGCCCTGCGGCGGTAGCGGCCGCGCCGCGGGAAGGTGATATCGTCACGGACCATGGGACGCGCGCAGCCGGGGGAGACGATGCTCGTGGTGCCGGTGCCCACCCACGACGACCGTTGGCTCGTGGACGAGGAGGACATGCCGGAGTCGACGCTGCATTCAGAAGTGATCCACCTGATGGTGGAGATCCTCTGGGCGTGGATCGCGCGCACGGGTCGTGACGCCCTCGCCGGGCGCAACCTCGCGTGGCGGTGGAACCGCGCGAAGCCCCAGGTGGGCGCCGACCCCGACGTCTTTCTCGTCGAGCCCGCGCCGCCGGGCGCGCGACGACTGAAGAGCCTGCGCACCTGGCTCGAGGGCCACAAGCCTCCGCGCGTCGTGCTGGAGGTGGTGAGCCACGAGACCTCCGACAAGGACTACGTCGACGCGCCCGCGCGCTACGCCGCCGGGGGCGCCCAGGAACTCTGGATCTTTGACCCGCTGAAGATCGGCCACGCGGGCGGCGCGCCCTTCGTGCTCCAGGTCTATCGCCGGGTGCGCCCGAACGAGTTCCGCTGCGTGTATCAGGGCGAGGGTCCGTCGTTCTCGCGGGAGCTGGGCGCGTGGCTGGTGGTGACCGACGGCGGCGAGCGGCTGCGCATCGCGGACGACGCCGCGGGCACGCGCCTGTGGCCCACCGCGAGCGAGGAGGCCCGACGGGCGAGTGAGGAGGCCCGACGCGCGAGTGAGGAGGCCCGACGCGCGAGTGAGGAGGCCCGACGCGCGAGTGAGGAGGCCCAGCAGGCGCGGGCGGTCGCCGAGGCCGAGAACGCGAGGCTGCGCGCGGAGCTTGAGGCGCTGCGCGGCGCGAAGAAGACCCGTCGCGCGCGGTGATCGCGGCCCTCGCGGCGCGTCGTCTCCGCCCGCGGCCTTGACGCGCCCCGCCCCGCGCGATGCACTCCCGGGCCATGCGTGCACACGCCTCCGCTGCGGTCCTCGCCCTGCTCCTCGGGTGCTCCAGCAACACCCCCGCGACCGACGCGTCGACGCGTGACGTCACCGACGCCGCCACCACCGACGTCGCGCTCACCGATGTGTCCACCTCCGAGGGCATCGCGCCCGAGGGGGACGCCGGGGTCTTCGCGCCCGTCACCCTCCGCGAGACCCACGCGCTGCCCGGGATGCGCGGCGAGGCCCAGGTGGTCTACACCGCGGGCAACGTGCCCCACGTCTACGCCCGCGACCGCGAGGACCTCGCGCGCGTGCTCGGCTTCGTCACCGCCCGCGACCGGTACTTCATGCTCGACCTCGCGCGGCGACTCGCGCAGGGCACGCTCTCGCAGCTCCTCGGGGACTCGGCCCTCGCCACCGACGCCGAGAGCCGCGCCACGGGGATGACCCACGCGACCGACCGACTCCTCGCCACCCTCGACCCCGAGATGGCCCGGGTCTTCGACGCCTACGCCGCGGGCATCAACGCGTACATCGCCCGCGTGCGCGACCGAGACGTGCCCGCTCCCAGCGAGCTCGGCATCGCCGCGCCGCTGCTGGGATTCTCCAACCCCGCCGATGCGATGGCGCCCTTCGCGCGCCGAGACATCGTGGCGATGGGCGTGACCTTCCTCTACCAGTCAGGCTTCGAGACCGGCGACGTGGGGCGGCAGCGCGCCGCCGAGAGACTCCCCGGAAACTTCACGGGCCAGGCCCTCGCCGACCTCCGCCGCGCCGGGGTGCTCGGCGACATCTGGAACCGCCTGCACCAGCCCGCGCGATCCTCCTCCGCGCGCGTGCAGTGGGGGCTGGAGAGCGGCGACCCCCAGCCCTCGATGCTGGTCTCGCCCCGCCGCGAAGCATCACAACCCGTTGCAGCGCAGCGAGATCCGCTCACGCCCGCGCGGCACCTGCGGGTGGGGCCGGCCCTGCTCGACGGGCTCAGCGCGGCCCTTGACCGGGTGCAACGGCGGCTCTTGCGCTCGCGCGAGGAGGGCTTCGGCTCCAACGCGTGGGCGGTGATGGGGCGGCACACCCGCGACGGCGCCACGCTGCTCGCGGCCGACGGACACCTCCCGCTCACCATCCCCACGCTGTTCTACCAGGTGGGCCTTGATACCCAGCTCCTCGGCGGCGGGGACATCCATCAAGCGGGGCTCACCCTGCCCCTGATCCCGCTCCTCGCGATGGGCACCAACGGCGACGTCGCGTGGGGCTTCACGCAGCTCGCGGGCGACATCACGGACTGGTACCGCGAGGAGATCCAGCTCGGCCCCGACGGCGCGCCGCGCGCGAGCCGGTTCAACGGCGAGTGGCGCCCGCTCACCCGCGTCGAGGAGCGCTTTCAGGTCGCCAACGTGCCCGCGCTGATGAGCGTCGGGCGCACCGAGACCCACGCGCGCTACGTCACCTTCGACGGGCGATTCATCTCCGCCATCGAGGGACGCACCGTCACCGCCAGCGCGGCGCTCGGGCCCAACGAGTCGCGGGTGATGATCCTCGGGGGCTACGTGGTGCCGGGCGACGCCGACAACAACGGCACGATCACCGCGGTGAGCTTCGACTACGTGGGCCTCGACGGCGGCGACGCGTTCAAGGCCTACGACGGCTTCGGCCGCGCACGCACCGTCGACGAGTACCGCCGCGCCAGCCGCGGGCTCGTGGCCACCTCGCTCAACCAGGTCGCCGCGGATCGCAACGGCAACGTGTACTACGCCGGCTGGCAGGCCGTGCCCTGCCGGGGGTACCTCACCCGCAACCCCGACCGCACCTGGGCCACCGGCGCGAACCCGGCCTTCCTGCTCGACGGCACGCGCTTCGGGGGCTTCACCATCCCCATCACCAACGGGATCATCGACGAGTCCCAGGGGGCGGACCCGTACCGCTGCGTGGTCCCGCAGGAGCGCACGCCCGCGGCGCGCAACCCCGCGCGGGGATTCGTGCAGACCGCCAACAACGAGCCCGGTGACATCACCGGCGACGACGACCTCACCGCCGAGCCCTTCTACATCGGCGGACCCTGGAACGACGGCTTTCGCGGCGCGCGCATCGACGAGGTGCTCGGCGCGGGCGTGACCGCGCGCACCCTCGACGAGGCCGCGATGGCGCAGCTCCAGGCCGACGTGCGCTCGCCCCTCGGCGCGCGCCACACCCCGATGCACCTCGACGCCATCA
>JBILLI010000945.1:0-2768 GCA_044376155.1 Polyangiales bacterium | reverse complement strand
GAGGGACCTGGACGAGCACACCGAGGTCGACGCGTTCCTCGGTCGCACCGTGGGCGGGCGGTATGTGATCGAGGCGCTGCTGGGCGCGGGCGCCATGGGGAGGGTCTACCGCGCGAAGCAGTTGTCCACCGCGCGGCTGGTGGCGCTGAAGATCCTGCACCTGCACGTGTCGCTCGACGGGGTGAACCGCGCGCGCTTCGTGCGCGAGGCCCGCACCGCGGGGCGGGTGGACCACCCCAACTCCGTGCAGGTCCTCGACGTCGACATCGACCCCGACGGCACGCCCTTCATGGTGATGGAGCTGCTGGCGGGGGAGGCCCTGTCGCAGATCATCCGCCGCGAGGCGCCGATGCCCGTGGCGCGCATCGTCCCGCTGCTGCGACAGGTGCTGCTGGCGCTCTCGGCCGCGCACGAGGCGGGCGTGGTGCACCGGGACCTCAAGCCCGACAACATCGTGGTCACCCGCCGCGACGGCATCGAGTTCGTGAAGGTCACCGACTTCGGCCTCGCGAAGCTCATGGACGACGGCGACGGCGCCAGCACGAAGCTCACGACCACCGGCCTCGTCGCGGGGACCCCGGCGTACATGGCCCCGGAGCAGGCGCAGGGCACGGCCCCCCTCGACGCCCGCGCGGACGTGTACGCCCTCGGGGTGGTCCTCTACGAGATGGCCACGGACTACCTCCCGTTTGATGTGAACAGCGCCATCGCGATGGTGATCGCGCACATCAGCTTGCCCCCGGTGCCGCCGTCGAAGCGGCTGGCGAACGTCGACCCGCGGCTGGAGGCGGTGATCCTCCGCGCGCTGCAGAAGTCTCCCGACGCGCGGTACGGGAGCGCGAAGGAGTTCATCGCCGCGCTGGAGGCGTTGCTCCTCGACGCGCCGGCGACGACCGCGACGACCGCGCGTGCACCCGAGGGGACCGCGACCGCGCCGGCGATCCCCCCCACGCTCACCGCGACGGTGGTCTCGGGCGCGCCGCCGAGGGTCCCCTCGGGAGCCACCGAAGCCCCTGCGCCGCCATCGTTTCCGACGAAGTGGGCGGCGCTCGCGGGCGGCTTGATGCTGCTCACGCTCGCGCTGGGGCTCACCCGCGGGCGTGATCCCGCGCCGATGGTCGCGCCTGCGGCGACGGGCAACGCCCCGCCCGTGTCGCCGCGAGAGACGGCGCCGACGCCATCGGTGCAGGTGCCCCAGGTTGCCCGTCTGCCCGAGGTGGTCGCGCCGCCCGCGCTGGAGGTTCCGCAGGGCGCGTTGGCCGCGCGCGCCGCGGTGCTGCACACGGGACGCACACGTCGCGACGAGCGCCCGCCCGTTGCCGTACCGAGCCCGCCCGTTGCCGTACCGAGCCCGCCCGTTGCCGTACCGAGCCCGCCCGTTGCCGTACCGAGCCCGCCCGTTGCCGTACCGAGCCCGCCCGTTCCCATACCGAGCCCGCCCGTTCCCGTACCGAGCTTGCCCGCGGCCGTACCGAGCCCGCCCGCGCCGATCCGTGGCTATCGCGCGGCGGTGGACGGGCTTGTGGCGACGGGAGGCGTGGGGCGGGGACCGTTGTTGTCACGCGCGGAGCGGGCGGCGGAGAGCCTCGCGGGCTGTGCGCTGCGCGCGGGGCGCGGGAGCGACGACGGGAGCAACACCCCCCTGCGCGCGCAGGTCGAGGTCGAGGTGCGTGATCGTCGGATGGAGGGCGCGCGGGTCCGCGGCGGGCCGGCGTGGTTGAACGGGTGCAGCGACGCGGTGCACGCTGCGTTTCAGGGCGACCTGCCCGAGGCCGAATACACCGAGTACACCGTGAGCTTCGCGGTCTCGCTCACCCCGACGCGGTAGTCACCCAAGAAGGGATAGGGGCGAGCCCCCTCAAGGTGCTGTCGGGGACACGTTCTCGCGGCGACGGTCTCGTCATGCGCGCGGGGACTTCCGTGGCGTCGGTCCGCGCGGCAAGATAGTGTCTCGACGTGGCACAGAGCCGAGGCGACGACGCGGTTGGCGAGGGCACGCTCCCATCGCATCGGGCGGATCGACTTGATGGGCAGCGGCACGCCCATCGCGCGGGTTCGCCCCGCGTCATCCCTTGTGCGGTGCGGGCGCTTCGCAGGGGGGGCCCCCGCGCGTCGGCAGGGGAGCCCCGCGGGAGCGCGCGGCGGCGCTGATGGACCTCGTCGCTGCCGCACGCGCCCGCTGGCCGAGGGCCCTTGGCGTCGTCGCCGTGGTCGCGCTCGCGCTCTGGGCGCGCGCGTCGCAGCGATCGCTCGTGTTTCTCGGGGGTGACACCCTCCCCCTTGACACCGACTCGCACTACCACCTGCGCCGCGCGCTCCTGACGCTCGCGAACTTCCCGCGGGTGCCGCTGCGCGACCCGTGGATGAATTGGCCCGAGGGCGCTGTCCCCCCCTGGGGTCCTGGCTTCGACCAGCTGCTCGCGCTGCCGCCGTGGCTGCTCGGCGCGGCCGGGGATGCGGCCCGCGCGGCGCGGATCATCGCGTGGGTCCCGCCGGCGCTGGGCGTCATCGCGGTGCTCCTGGCGATGCGCATCGCGCGCGCGATGGAGCCCGAGCCCGAGGCGCGAACGGGCGTGGGCGTCAGCGCCGGACTGCTGGCCGCGGCACTCCCCATCGCGGCGCTCACCTCGATGGTCGGCCGCACCGACCACCATGCCTTCGAGGACCTCACCACCCTCGTCGTCGCCGCGTGGCTGCTGCGCCCCCGCGGCCTCGCGACCGGCGCGCGCTTCGAGCTCGTCGGCGCGGCGCTGGTGTTCGCGACGGTG
>JBILLI010000577.1:0-5011 GCA_044376155.1 Polyangiales bacterium | reverse complement strand
CAAACGGCACGTTTATTCTGCGTAGGCTCCTTAGACGGGCGCCCCGTGGTGGTCCACGCGAGCGCGTCGAGCCATTCGCCGTAGCGAGACATTCCCCCGATGGTACCGAACACTCGCGCGATCCGCGGCTCCCCTGCGCGCGCCGCCGCGGATTGTATCGCCGAGACATCCAATCCTTGATGAATCATATGGATTCTCTGCGCATTGCCGCCGTGCCAAGAACGGGTGCGGGGCGCCGATGGACGGCGCCGCCCTGCACACGGAGCGGATCATGCGAGGACTGATGAACCCGGGCGCTTCCACGGCGCTCCCCCCGCGCGCCGCGCGGCTCTTTCGCTCGGTGGTGGTGTCGAGCGGGCTGCTGCTCACGGGCTGCGGCTCCGCCGTGGTCTCGCCCCGCGCGTCGGAGCCGGTCGCGCCCGACGACGTCGCGCCGCCGCCGGACGTACCCATCGTGGTCGACGCGCCCGCGCCCCCGCCCGACCTCCCGGTCGCGACCGACGCCATGCCCGTGGTCGACGCGCAGGCGTTGGTCGACGCGGCGCTCGAGGACGCGCGCAGCCAGGAGATCGGCTGGCCCACCACCAAGGGCGTCTTCTGCTGGGGCGACGACGCCGGGGTGATCGCGTGCTGCCGCCACCGCGATGAGCCTGGCACCTTCGACCACTGTTGCATCCCCGTCGCTGGCGGCTGCGCGCCCTGCGAGGCCGACGACGCCGGGCGCTGCCACCGCACCGACGCGGCCCTGGAGTCTCGGCCGTGACCGCCGCGTACCCCGTGCGGGCCGATGGGCGCTGGTCGGGTCGCGTCACCCGCCGCGCGCTCCCCGAGGACCCGAGCCTCGCGGCGCTCCCCCGCGCCACCCGCGCGGTGCTCGCGCGGCTGTGGCAGTGCCAGGCGGCGACCGAGCGACGGGTGGCCACGTCCTTCGAGCGCGTGCACGCCGCGCTGCGCGAGCGCGACGCCGCCCCTGGGCTCATCGCCGTGAGCGCCCGCGCGGTGGACGACGAGTTTCGCCACGCCGCGCTCTGCCTCGAGGTCGCCTCGCGCTACGCGGGCGCGGCCGTCGCACCCCTCGACGACCTCACGTTCTCCGCGCCCACGCACATCGACGCCCCGGAGGTCCTGCGCCCGGCCCTGGTGGTGCTCGGGCAGTGCGCGCTCAACGAGACCTTCGCCGCGGCCTACCTCGACGCGTGCCTCGAAGGCGCGACGCGCCCGCTCGCCCGCGCGGCACTCACGGAGCTGCTCTCCGACGAGGTCGACCACGCCCGCATCGGCTGGGCCTTCGCGTCGACCCTCGAAGAGGCGACCCGCGCGGCGCTGCAGGGGTGGCTGCTCCCGTTGGCCATCGCCAACCTGCGGATGTGGCAGCAGCTCAGCCTCCCCGACGACCCCGAGGGCGCGCTCGTGGCGCACGGGGTGCCGTCGCCCGGGCGGGTCCGTCAGGCGCTGTGCGAGGCCGTGGAATCGCTCGTGATCCCGGGCTTCGCGCGCAACGGCTTCGAGGTGAATGGGCTGCGCGCGTGGCTCGCGCGGGGAGCGCCCACCGCCCGCGCTCCGTCGGACGCGTGATGACCGCGAAGAGCCCGCGGTCGAAGAACTCTCGCGCCGAGGGCCACGCCGCGGCGACCGCCTGAGCGCTTCGCCGGTCACACCTCCGCGCCCCCGTCGCTCTCATGCGACATGACGCGCTCTTCATCGCCTTCGCTGCTCGCGCTGCTTCTGGCCGGGTGCGGCGCGACCACCGTGCAATCCCTCGACGGCACCACGCCCCTCACCCGCGGGGCCCTCGGCCCATTCTCCGCGACGCTGACCCTCCTCCCGCGTGAAGGTCGCAGCGTCGACGACTGTCGCGCGCGCCTCAACGCGGGACGGTCCCGCGACACGCTCGCGGAGTATCGCGTGATCTCCGACGCCCACATCGGATGGATCCGTCTGCACCGCAATTCGACCGAAGCGTCTGGGGTCGTCTCGCGGCCCGGCGCGACGGTGACGCGCTTCGACGCGCCGGTGGTCATCGACAACGCGCAGGCCATCACCGGACACGAGGTGGTCTATCTCGTGCTCTCGCCGCTCCCGTGGTTCCGCCCGCGGGGGCTCGTCGAGCGACGCATGGTGGCCCGCGCGCCGGAGTACCTCGGCCTCCCGGGGCTCGCGCGAAAGTACTTCGTGCTCGCCAGCGAGGCCCGCGTCGGCGGACTGTACCTCTGGCGCGACGAGGCCTCTGCCCGCGCGTACTTCGATGACGCCTGGCGCGCCCGCGTCGCCGAGCGCTACGGGCGCGCCCCAGAGATCACCCGCTTCGATGTGCTCGACGTCGACGCGGCGCCCAACTTCTCACCGGGCCCGTAGGATTCCCTGTCACACTCCGCGCGGGGCGGCGCTCCAAGCGACACGATGACCGACGCATCCCTCGAAGACCTCCGCGTCCGCGCCCTCGACGGCGACCGCGCCGCCCTCTCCTCGCTCTGCGCCGCCCTCGGCGCGCGGCTCTTCCCGCTGGCGCTGCGTGTCCTCGGCGACATCCGCGACGCGGAAGACGCCACGCAGGACATCCTCGTCAAGATCGTCACCCACCTCGCGCAATTCGAAGGGCGCAGCCAGCTCAGCACGTGGGCGCACACCATCGCGATCCGCCATCTCCGCGGCGCGCGCGCGAGCCGGGCGGAGACACGCGCCCTCGACGCCGAGACCTTCGCGGCGCTGCTCGATCAGGGCATCGCCTTCGGCGCGCAGTCTCCCGCGCCGACCCCCGAAGACCGTCTGCTCCTCGATGAGGTCCGTCTCTCGTGTACGCAGGGGATGCTGCTCACCCTCGAGCGCGAGGAGCGCCTCGCGCTGGTGCTCGTCGAGCTCCTCGGCTTCGACGCCGCCGAGGGCGCCGCGCTCTGCGAAGACTCCCACGCCGCCTTTCGTCAGCGACTGAGCCGTGCGCGCGCGCGGCTCGGCACCTTTCTTCGCGCTCACTGCGGTGTGGTCAACGACGACGCCGCGTGTCGTTGCGCGCGGCAGCTCCCGGCGAAGGCCGCCCTCGGGACGCGGCGCCGCCTCGACCTCCTCGTCGCCGGAGACCTTGCGCCCTCCCGCGACCGCGTGGCCCTCGCGAGCGACGAGCTCCGCCACGCCCGCACCGTCGCCGCGGCCTTTCACCACGGCGGATCCCTCGGCGCGCCAGAGGCCCTCCGCGCGCGCATCGAGTCGCTGCTGCCCATGCTCCTCGGAGGCGCGTGATGCGCCACCTCGTGTTCGAAGGCGCGGGGCGTCTCGCCTTTCGCGAGGCCCCCGCTCCCGCGCTGGAGGGCCCCGGCGCCGCGCTCGTGCGGCCCCTCGCCGTCGCGCGCTGCGACCTCGACGCGGCCCTCGTGCAAGGCCGAGCGCCCTTTCGGAGCCGCGCGCTGCACCGCCTCCGCGCGCTCTGGCCCTCGCCCTTCCGCCGCATCCCGTTTGGACCACCCTTTCCCTTCGGGCACGAATGCGTCGCGGAGGTGGTCTCTGTGGGAGAGAGCGTTCGATCCGTTCGCCCTGGAGACCGGGTCGTGGTGCCCTTTCAGATCTCCTGCGGGGACTGCGACCCGTGCCGCCGGGGCGTCACTGCGAGCTGCGCCGCGGTGCCCCACGGGGCGTCCTACGGGCTCGGGCGCGGTGCGTGGGGCTCGGTGCTCGCGGACCTCGTGCGCGTCCCCTTCGCCGACGCGATGCTGCTCCGCGCGCCGGACGTCTCGCCGCTGGAGCTCGCGAGCGCGGGCGACAACGTGGCCGATGGGCACCGCACCGTCGCGCGCTTTCTCGCGGCGCGTCCCGGCGCGCCGGTGCTGGTGGTGGGGGGAGAGGCCGCGAGCGTCGGGCTCTACGCGGTGCTCTGCGCCCTCGCCCTCGGCAGCGCGCGGGTGGACTACCTCGATCACGACCGCGAGCGCCTCGCCCTCGCCGAGCGCCTCGGCGCGCGGGCCCTTGAAGACCGCTATCGCAAGCGCGACGAGGCCTATCCCATCACCGTCGACGCCAGCGCCCACCCCGACGGGCTCGCGGCGGCGATCCTCTCCGCGGAGCCCGGCGGCGACGTCACCAGCGTGGGGATCTATTTCGCACAGCGCACGCCGTTTCCGCTGCTGCCGGCGTTCTTCAATGGCGTTCATTTTCACACGTCACGGGTGTGCTCCCGGGCCGAGCTCCCCGCGGTGCTCGCGCTTATCGCCGACGGGCGGCTGTGTCCGTCGCGGGTGACGACCCTCGTCGCGCGCTTCGACGAAGCGCCCGAGGCCTTTCTCCACGGCGGCCCGAAGGTCGTGCTCACCGCCGAATGACGCCCCACCGCGACGCCGGTGGTCGCGCCGGAGGGGTGGTCGTCGCGCGACCGTCGGCCCCCTCGGCGACCGTCTCGGCATCGAGCGTAGGGCGTGGCGGTGGTCGCTTCGAAGACGGAATCTTCTGTCGCCTGTGTCGCTCGGGCGACGGGCGACAGGGCCGCCAGGGGCCCGTCACGAGAGGTCGACGATGGCGTCAACCTCGATCTCCACCAGTAGCTCGGGCAACACCAGGGCGCGCACCTCGACGCAGGTGGCGACGGGGTCGATCCCCGCGAACACCTCGCGGTGGGCGCGCGCGAACTCGTCGAAGCGCGCGATGTCGGTGACGAAGGTTCGGGTGCGCACCACGTCCTGCATGCGCGCGCCCACCGCGTGCAACGCGCACTCGATGCGCCGCAGGGCGTGCCGCGTCTGCGCGTGGAGGTCGTCGCGGCCCACGACGGCGCCCGCCTCGTCGACCGCGACGGTCCCCGCCACGAAGACGTGCGCACCGGCGCGCAAGGCGCGGCAATAGGCCACGCGCGCTTCCCACGGATTCCCCGTGTGATGTCTCAGCCTCTCCATGGGTCTCTCCCGTCCTTCATCCAGGGCGTTCCTCGATCACCCGGCAACCAGGACGCGCGCTCAACAGGGATCCGTACTTTCTGCAGTGTGGACTTGAATTCTCGTGGTCTCAACCGTCACCGCGAGCCCCCCCCCCC
>JBILLI010000576.1:0-5022 GCA_044376155.1 Polyangiales bacterium | reverse complement strand
CCTTCTCCTGCCGGATCACCGGCGGGAGAAGGGGTTGGGGGATGAGGGCCACCACAGCGGCCTCGCAAGAGGTGGCGTGTGACACAACAGCAGAAGAGCCGCACCCTCGGCGTAGGCGGAAGGCTGTGCCCCGGCGGCACGGCGCGTGTGCGCCGTTCGCACACCCGCGATGCTCAGTCGCGGAGGGTACCCGCGTCTTGCGCGAGGGCAGCGGCCGGCTCGCAATACGCGCCGCGTCGTCCGCCCGTCGGCGGGTCGTCGGCGAGCGCGCATCGCCCCGTCTCGCAGTCGGCGTTCGAGGCGCAGCGCCGTCGGCAGGACAACGCGATGCAGTCGTAGAGCAGCGCGTCGGCGGCGGTCTCGAAGCAGTCGCGCCCCCAGATGCAACTCCGCAGGTCGGGCACGGGCTGCCCGACGCGGAAGCTCTGCGCGACGCTCGACGCCACCACCTCGCCGCGCGCGGTGGAGAAGACGAACCAGTAGTAGGTCCCCTGCGGGAGCGTGTCGCCGCCGTAGAGGGCGCCCGGGACGCCGTTGCGGTCGACCCCCGCGCGGCCATAGCGCAGCGGCACGGCGCCCTCCATCACCGGGCCGCCGGGGTCGGCGGAGGACCAGATCCACTTCACGTTCTGGTGGTTGCGAATGCGCCCGGTGGCGAGGTCGAGGGTGGGCGTCGCGTTCATGATCACCGCCACGGTGACCGCGCCGCTCACCCCACGGAGCGGAGACCATTGCAGCAGAAGCCCCGCGCCGACGGGGAGGTCTGACTCCCGGTTCGGCAGCTCCAGCGCCACCGACTGCGACGTCGGGAACACCGCGCGCGCCGGCGGACGAAAGGTGCACACCCCCTCGCCCACGCCGCCTGTCTCACAGCGCGCGTCGGGGTAACAATCCACCCTCACCCGCTCGGGCGTGCAGCGCCCCGTGGGCACCCGACAGCGCGACACCGGATCCGTCTCGGTGGGGCGGCAGACGAGGTTGTTCCGGCAGTCCTGGGTGCGGTCGCAGAGCATGCCCTCGTCAGACGCCAGGCCCGCGTCGTCGCCCAGGGCCGCGCTGTCTCGCGTCGAACCTGCGCAGGACCACAGCCCGAAGGCGCCCACGAGTGGGAGCCCGAGGGCGAACAGCAGTCGACAGAGGGGGCGTTTGCTCATGGCTTCACTTGGCGACATCAGCTTGCACGAACAGTGCCTGCGTGACGCGGGTGCGCGGCGCGGGCTCACTCCGTCGCGGGGAACACCCCGGCGAAGTTCTCCACCCCAGAGAACTCCGCGCTCACGCGGCGACGAATCCCCCGACCGTGGTCCAGCGCGGGCGCCTCGCTGGTCATCTGAAACCACCGCGCGTCGGGCATGTCACACAGCGGCCCGTCTCCCGCGCGGGCCTCCCGCACCGCGGCCCCCCTCTCCGGCGAGACTGTGTCAGAACGGGCCCTGAAAGGGCTTCAGCGGCAGCGGTCCCGCAGCGCCGTCGGGCGTGTCTCTCGCGTCGTGCAGGGTCGACCGCGCCGCGCGCACGAGGTCCTCCGCGGTGGGGTAGTACACGCGCTCCAGCGACGGCGCGCAGGGCGTGGGCACGGGCGGCAGCCCCACGCGGCGCACGGGCGCCCGCAGCGCGCCGAAGAGCTCCTCGCCCACGCGCGCGGCGATCTCGGCGCTGATGCCGAAGGTGGTCCACCCCGTGTCAGCGACCACGAGTCGGCCCGTGCGGCGCACGCGCTCGCAGACCAGCTCCACGTCCCACGGGCGCACGCTGCGCAGGTCGATGACCTCGGCCTCGACCCCGTCGCGCGCGAGCACCTCGGCGGCGCGCAGGCACTCGTGCACCATCTGCGACGCGGCCACGAAGGTGAGGTGCGTCCCCTCTCGCGCGACGCGCGCGCGGCCGATGGGCACGGGGTGCCACCCCTCGGGGACCTCTCCCGTCTGCCCGTAGCTCCAGCGGTGCTCCAGGCACACCACGGGGTGATCGCCGGTGAGCGCCGAGAGCAGCAGGCCCTTCGCATCGGCCGGCGCGGCGGGCATCACCACCTGCAGCCCGGGGAAGTGCGCGACGATGGCCTGCAGGCTCTGCGAGTGCTGCGCGGCCTGCCCCCAGCCCCGGCCGATGACCGCGCGCACCACGATGGGCGCCTTGAGCGCGCCGCCGGCCATGTAGCTCCACTTCGCGGCGTGGTTGGCGAGCTGGTCGAGCGTGAGGGGGAGGAAGTCGGTGCGCGCGTGCACGAGCATCGGGCGCATCCCGGTGAGCGCCGCGCCCACGGCCACGCCCGTGAGGGAGTTCTCGCTGATGGGCGTGTCGAACACCCGCGCGTCGCCGAAGCGCTGGTGCGGCAGGCGCGTGGAGCCGAAGACCCCGCCCGGATCGTCCACCCCGACGCCCATCACGAACACCGCGGGGTCGCGCTCCATCGCGAGCACGGTGCCCTCGGCGAGCGCGTCTGCGAACGACATCACCCTCGCCATGCCGCCGCCTCCTCACCCGCGAGGTGTTCGTAGAGCGCCGCGGGGGATGGTTCCGGGCTCAGCGCCGCGAGGTCCACCGCCTCGGCGATGCGCCGCCGCACGCGCGCCTCCTCGTCGTCGAAGCGCGCGTCCTCCACGCCCGCCGACCGCAGCGCCGCGCGCGCGATCACCAGCGGGCAGCGCGCGCGCCACGCGTCGAGCTCGTCTTGCGTGCGCTGCATGCGCCCGGTGTCGAACTCCGTGCCCACGTGCGACATCCAGCGGTACGCGGTGGCCTCGATGAGCGTGGGCCCCTCCCCCCGCCGCGCGCGCTCGGCCGCGGCGGTCGCGACCGCGCGCACGGACTCGACGTCGGTGCCGTCGACCGCGACGCCGGGCATCCCGTACGACGCCGCCCGCGCGTAGATGGGCGCCGCCTGCCGCGCGCTCACGTGCGAGAGCGTCGCGTAGAGGTTGTTCTCGCAGGCGAAGATCACGGGCAGCCGCCGCAGCGCCGCGAGGTTCAGGCACTCGTGAAAGACCCCCTGCTCCACCGCGCCGTCGCCGAAGAAGGCCACGGCCACCGAGGCCTCACCGCGCAGCGCCGACGACATCGCCGCGCCCACCGCGAGGGGAATGGACCCGCCCACGATGGCCGACGCGCCCATCATCCCCACGGAGGTGTCGATGAGGTGCATCGACCCCCCTTTGCCCCGCGCGCACCCGCCCTCGCGCCCGAGGAGCTCGGCCACCATGCGCGGGAGGTCGCCACCCATGGCGAGGTAGTGCGCGTGGCAGCGGTGGGTGCTGAAGGCCGTGTCGCCCGCGCGCAGGGCCGAGGTCACGCCCACCGCCGCCGCCTCCTGCCCGATGGAGAGGTGCGTGGGGCAGCGGATCGACAGGGCCGGGTTCTCGCCCCGCGCGAAGGCCGCGTTCTGCGCGGCGTACTGCGCGATGACCCACTCCTCCACGCGGCGCACGAGGAGCATGCGGGCGTAGCGGTCGAAGCGCGCGTCGAGGTCTTCGGGGCTCAAATGAAGTTCACGTGGGCGGAGGGGTGGAGCACCGACTCCAGGTAGAGGTTCACCTGGTGCATGCGGCAGTTCTGGCGGCACGCGGAGATGTCGAGGTGCTCGCGCACGTAGTCCCAGTTCGCGCGGCGGCGCTCGGAGCGCCACACCTCGGCGAAGGAGGACGCGTTCACGTTGCCATAGCGAAAGCGGTCGTCGCCGAAGGACCGCCCGCCCTCCTCGCGGCCGAGGTACGCGCTGCAGCCCCAGACCTCGCCGTCGGCCTCGACGTAGGCCCACTGAAACGGGGTCGCGTGGCACTTCTCGTAGCCCCGGTCCTGCCGGCCGAGCTCGGACATCGTTCGATATCGAACGTTCACGTGAAAGCGCTCGGTGGCGATGGCGCGGAGCTCCTCGGCCCACTGCTCGGCGTCGCGGTAGCGGGTGCCCTCGTAGGCGCGGGTGTCCTGGCTCATGAGGTGCTGCGAGTAGGGCTTCACCACGAGGTAGTCGACGCCGATGTCGCGCAGGCGGCGGGCGAGCGCGTGGGCCGCGTCGAGGTTCGAGGGGTGCACCACGCGCACGAGGGGGCGCCGCGGGTCGGTGGTGGTCACCTCGGGCAGCGCCACGAGCTGCGCGCCGAGGGTGCACGTCGAGCCGATCTCCTCGCGCACGCGCACGGCGGCCTCGAGGTTGCGCAGCACGCGCTCGAAGTCCTCGGGCTTCGTGCGGTGGATCTGCGCGTAGGTCTCGGCGTCGCCGGCGTTGATGCTGACCTTGATCCAGCGGAGGGTGGGCGCCGCGAGGGCCTTGCGCGCGAAGGCCTCGGTGAGCAGCACGCCGTTGGTGGTGATGGCGGTGTCGAGCCCGACCTCACCCGCGAGGGTGATGGCGTCGGCGAGGGGCTTGTAGAGCAGGGGCTCCCCGGCGCCCGCGAACATCACGCTGAGCACGCCGTGGGCCTTCATGTCGCGGATCAGCCGGGACATCACCTCGGCGGGGAGGTGCGGCTTCTCGGGGCGGTCGAGCATGTAGTCCACGCCGCAGAAGGTGCACGCGTGGTTGCAGTACCCCACGGGCGAGAGCTCGACGTAGATGGGGAAGACGTCCTTCGCCCGGGACCAGTCGTCGCGCGCGTCGAGCCAGCGGGCCACGCGCGCGGGGTGGAGGGACATCTTCTCGCTGTCGATGCGAAAGGGATCTCTCATGCGCGCCGCGGGGATTTCATACCACGGTCACCGCAGCGTCGGCGGGGTCGCGGGGCGCAGGCGGTAGAGCGCGCGGTCGTAGAGCCACTGCCGCGTCTCGTAGCCCACGCGGTCGAAGAGCGCGCCCGCGTCGGTGGTGTCGAAGACCCCGCGCTCCACGAGGGAGCGCGCGAGCGCCGCGCCCGAGGGGAGAAAGCCGAAGTACCAGGGGTGCTCGCGCACGCCCGGCGGCAGGGTCTCGGGGGTGCACCCGAGGTCCTCCGCGAGCGCGCGCCGCGCCGCGTCGAGGTCGTCTTCGCGGCGACCGAGGTCGCGCAGGTGGGCGTGGGTCAGCTCGCCGAGGGTGCGCCAGGTCCACGA
>JBILLI010000002.1:0-51465 GCA_044376155.1 Polyangiales bacterium | reverse complement strand
GCTGCCGTCGGGCTGCGGGCGCAGCGAGAGCTGCGGCGAGATGCGACCGAGCACCGGCGCCGTGAGGTTCTCGACGCGCAGCTCGAGGCGTGAGCGGCCGGGGCGCGCGAGGTCGACCTGCCCGCTGGCGTTCACGACGCCCCCCAACGGCGCGAGCTGCGGCACGAAGGGCGCAAAGGCACGCAGGGAGACGGCGTGCAGGTCGAGGTCGAGGCGTCGCTGAACCAGCCGCGCGCGCACCCGCCCATCGCCGGGCAGGGAGAGCGATGCTTCCACCGCGTCGAGGGTGCTCCCGTTCGCGCCGCTGCGCAGGGCGGTGCGAGCGTCGGCGCGCAGGGTGAGCTGGCCCGCGTGGAGGTCCGCGCGGCGAACGCGGAGGCGGGTGACGGGCGCGACGTGCTGCACATCGCCATTGAGGTCGAGCGCGAAGGTCGAGCCGTGGAGGTGGCGGCGCGCCGCGGGCGGGAGCGGCCCCGTCGCGTGGGCCGTGATGGCGAGGTCGCGAGGCGCGTCGCCGCGCACGTCTGCCGAGAGCGAGAGCGGTCCCTGCTGGGCGTAGCGCGCGCCGCTCAGCTCGACGTGCGCGCGGAGGTCGTTGCGGCCTTCGCGCAGGTTGAGGTTGGCCGAGAGGCTGGCGCTCTCCACCCGCGCGCCGAAGCCCGCGAAGCGGGTCGCTCTCGCCGCGAGCTCCACGCGGGTCGCGCCGTCATCGCCGCGGAGGCTCCCGTCGAGGTCCACGTCGCCGCGCAGCGAGACGCCGGGGACGCCGAGCGCCTCCAGCGGGGTCGCCCGGGAGCGCAGCGACGCGCGGGCGCTCGAGGGCCCCTGCGCGGTGTCGTAGCTGCCCTGCGCGGTCAGGTGCAGGGAGGGCACGCGCACCGAGGATAGCCGTAGGGCGGTGCCCTCGAAGGTGCCGTCGAGCTCAAGCCCGGGGATGTTCACCCCCTGCACCGACGCGGTGAGCGCCTGCGTCGTCGCGTCGAACGACCAGCGCCCCTGCGACTGCGTCGCGTGCGCGCGGACCTCGCCGTCGAGCGACAGCGGCGGCAGAGCGGGGGAGAGCCAGCGCAGCGACGCGCGCCGGGGGAAGACGGCGAGGTCGTAGCTGCCGCCGTTCACGGCGCCGGAGAGGCCGATGACGTCGCCGCCGACGCGCACCGTGGCGCTCACCGCGAGGGCGTCGTTGGTGTGTCGCAGGAGCGTGGCCTCGGTGATCTCCACCGCGGGGAGCGTCGTGTCGGCCAGCGTCGAGAGCAGCTTTGCGCTGAACGCGCAGCGGCGCAGCGAGATCGAGACGTCGCCGCCGGGGCTTACGGCCCGGATCTCGCAGCGCAACGGCTCGCCGACGAGGTCGACGCGGCCCTCCACGGCGCGCGCGTGGTGGACCTCGGCGGCGCCCTCGAGGTGGATCGGGGCGAGGGCGCCGAGCCAGACGTCGGTGCGCAGCACGCGCAGCGTGACCTCGGGCGCGTCGCGCACGATGTTGATCGACGCGTCGCCCCGGAGGTTGCGCAGGGTCAACCAGGGGCCGCCGAGGGCGTTCTCGAGGCGCTCGATCTCGAGGGTGACCTGCGGGAGTCGCAGCGTGAGCGGCGGCGAGGGCCCGGCCGGAGGCTCTCCCTGCACCGCCCGCGCGGGGCCGAGGCTGGGCACGCGCGCCCACGCCCGCGGCGCCCGCACCAGAATCCTGGGCCACGGGGTCTGTCCGAGGGGCGCGGTGAGCAAGCGCCACGCGGGGGACACCTCGACGTGGGCGCCGGAGACCACGGGCGCGCCGAGGTCATCGCTCCAGCTCAGTCCGTCGACGACGATCGCGCGCGGGCTCAGCACGCTGATCGCGTCGAGCTTGAGCTGCCCCGGCACGAGCCCGGGCAGCACCGACGTGAGCAGGTCGCGCAGCGCGTGACGACCGTTGGCGCTGCCGAGGTGCAGCACGAGCGAGAGCACGGTGAGCAGCACCGCCCCGATCACCCGCAGCAGCGCCGCCAGCGCGCGGAGCATCAATAGGCCTCACCCACGGAGAGGTGCAGCGCGGCCGGGGCGGGGAGCCCGAAGAAATCGCAGCGCGGCGCGGAGTTCACGTAGAAGAACGGGCGCCCGCTGGGCGACGCGGCGTTCTGCGCGGCGAGCTCGCGTTGGGTGCGCTGGCAGTCGAGGTCGTCGAGGCGAAACCCGACGTCGAGACGAATGGGACCGATGGGCGTCTGGTAGCGCAACCCCACCCCGACGACCGGGTTGAAGCGCTGCACGAGGAGCTCGAGGGTCTGACCCACGCCGAGCGGCGGGGGCGCGGGCGGCGCGAGTGGAGCGCCGGGCGCGGCGCAGGCGTCGAAGTCGAGCAGTGGGGTGGCGGTGTTCGACGTGCAGGTGGTGAGCGCGCGCGCCCGGGGGTTGGTGAAGGGCGCGGGGTCAAAGCCCGCAACGTTGCCCGCCTCGGCGAAGAACACGGCGCCGAAGTCTCCGGGCTGCCAGCGCAGCTCCGCGGAGAGCTGCCACATCGCGGTGCCGCCGAGGGCCGTGACGCGGGTGGGGTCTTCGCGGTAGCCGCCGTTCTGGGTATCGGCCATCGGGGACGAGGCGATGGGCCCCACGCGGTTGAAGGGGTACCCGCGGTGACTCTGGGTGCCGCCGAGAAAGAAGCGCTGCTCGGGGGGGACGGGCCAGTACCAGCGTCCGTTGGCGAGATAGGTCTCGCCCGCCGCCAGGCCGACGCTCCCGCGCATGGCGAGCACCACGTTGCGCGAGACGGGCACGAATCCCCGGGCTTCGGCCTGCACGCGCACGAAGCTGTAGTCTGACACCGGGCTACGCACGGTGCCCGAGACGTTCGCCGTGAGCAGGTGGCCGCTGCGCGGGCGGTTGCGGTCGTCGCGGCGGTCCCAGGTGAGGGTGGCTTCGAGGTCGATCCAGCGCTGGTTGAAGAACTGCTGGCGAAAGAGGGGGTCGCGGGCGAGCGCCGTCGCGTCGTTGCCGGTGAGTCGGTTGGGCTCGTACTCGAGGTCGACGAAGCGCAGGGAGAGACCCGCGGTGAGCGAGGAGGTGAAGCGGTGCTGGAGCGAGACCGAGGCGCGAACGCTCAGACGAAACGCGGTCTGCGGGTTCACCGGGTCGGGGCCGTAGTCACCCTGCACGCGGACCATGCCCGACGTGTGGCGAAAGAGCTCGGGCTGCTCCAGCGAGAGCGATCCGGCGATGCCCCAGTTGACCTCGAAGGACTCCCAGTCCGAGGGCGAGAAGACCGACGGGAAGAACAGCATCGGGCGGACCTCGGCGCGGAAGCGACGGAACCCGCCGAGGGCGTTGCGGTGCTCGTACCCGAACAGGAGGTGCAGGTTGCTGCGGGTGTTGTCGACCTCGACGCCGCCGCCGAGGCGGGCCTTCCAGAGTCTCGCCGCAGCGAGGCGCACGTCGAGGTCGACCGTGCCGTCGGCGCGAGGGACCTCCTCGATGCGCGCGGAGCTGAACGCGCCAAGGTCGAAGAGCGACTGCTGCGCGGTGGCCAGGCTCGCCCGGGAGTATGTCGCCCCCGGGTCGATGCTCAGCGCAGAGCGAATCGGCGCGGTGGGCAGGCCGTTCGGGAGGTGGTCGCCGGTGATGGGCGTGGCGCCCTGGGTGAGCAGGAGGCGCACCCTTCCGAACCGGCTGCGTCGCTCGGCCCCCGGGTCGATGGCGTACTCGATCCAGGCGCGGTGCTGCGGCGGATCGACCATCGCGCGCTGGACCACCACCGGGGTCGCCCACCCGTCGGCCACGAGCAGGTCCCGCAGCGCGGCGCGGTCGGTGACGAGGCGCGACTCGTCGAGGTTCATCCCCGGGCGCAGCGCGAGCGCGCGCTCGAATTCCTGACAGCGACCGGGGCCGAGGCGCACGTCGTCGCAGCCGCGCACCCGCACGTCTTCGACCCGCAGCGCCTCGCCCTCGCGGATCTGATACGCGACCCGCACCTCGCCCTCGCCGCGGTCGCCCGGTGCGCGTGGGCGACCGTCGACCCCGACGACCTCAGGCCCCTCCACCTGCACGTCGTAGAACCCGCGGGACTCATAGAAGCGATGGATGCGCAGCCGGTCCCGGTTCGCCGCGGCCTCGTCGAGGTACGACGGCGTGACCCACCACCAGCGCCACCACCGCAGCCAGCGCGGGCGCTGCGCGGGCCACTGCGAGGTCTCCTGCGTGGCGATGCCCGCGCGGAGTTCGTCGGCGGGAACAGCGCTCACGCCGCGGAGGTCCACGTCGCGCACCCGCGCGCGGCCGCGGGCGAAGGTCGCCGCGCAGCCCTCTGTCGCGATCATCGCGAGGGCGAAGCGCAGATGATCGCCACGCCTTCTCGCGCGTGCAGGTAACATCGGCATGGACGGCGCGAAGCTATCACCGTCACGCAACGAGCGAAGCAGGGAGTCTGACCGGCGATGGACGAAGGACGACGGCGGGTGCTGACAGTGGTCGCGTGCGGCGCGGGGGCCGCGACGGCGGGTGTGGCGGCGGTGCCCGCGGCGGGACTCGTCGTCGGCGCGGCCGACGCGAACGGTCCGGGGCGCGCGGCGCAGGGAGACGGCTGGACGCGGCTCGGGCGGCTCGACGAGCTCCCCGAGGGCCGTCCCGTGCAGCGCCCCATCGTCGGCGCCGAGGGCGACGCGTGGACCGTGGCCCCGCAACGTCAGCTCGGCGCGGTCTTTCTGCTGCGCGAGGGCAACAGCGTTCGCAGCTGGTCGGCCATCTGCCCGCACGTGGGCTGCCTCGTGGAGTGGGACGACGCGCGCTACATCTGCCGCTGCCACGACAGCGCCTTCGCGCGCGACGGGGCGGTCACCTCGGGGATCTCGCCGCGCGGCCTCGACCCCCTGGAGGTGCGCATCGACGACGGCGTGGTCGCGGTGCGCTTCACGCGCTTTCGCCTGGGCACGGCGCAGCGGGAGCGGCAGGCCTGATGCTCCGCGCGTTACTTGATGCCCTGGAGGCTCGCACCGGGTTCGGCGCCGCGGCGCGCCGCACCTTCGACATCCGTTTGCCCGGAGGCCCCTCGTGGCGCTTCACCCTGGGCGCGGCCATCGTCGCGTTGCTGCTGGTCGAGGTGGTGACCGGCGTGGCGATGATGACCGTGTACGCGCCCGGGGTGAACACCGCCTGGGCGAGCACGTGGTTCCTGGAGCGCGCGGTGCCCTGGGGACACATCGTCCGCGGGGTGCACCACGTGACCTCGCACGCGCTGGTGGTCTCGCTGGGCCTGTGGGTCGGGGTGCAGGCCCTCGCGGGGGCGCACCGTCGCCCGCGGGAGGCCCTCTGGCTGCTCGGGATCGCCCTCGGCGGCCTCGTGCTCGCGTTCTGCATCACGGGCTTTCCCCTCGCGTGGGACCAGCGCGGGTACTGGGCCTCGCGCGTCGAGACCGGGATCATCGGCTCGATGCCCCTGGTGGGTCCTCGGCTCCAGCGCATCGTGATTGGCGGCGCGGAGTACGGCTCGCTGACCGTCACGCGCTTCTTCACCCTGCACGTCGCCGTGCTGCCGTTGGCCCTCGCGCTGGTGCTCGGCCTGCGCTTCTCGGTGCTGCGCCACCAGGGCTACGACGCGCCCGAGGGGGCGTCTCGCGACGACCGCTACCTCCCGGCGCAGGCGTGGCGCGACGCGCTCGTGGCCCTCGGGGTGACCGTCGCGGTGGTGTACTTCGGCCGCCGTTTCGGCGCGCCCCTCGACGCGCCGGCGGACCCCACGAGCCAGTACCCCGCGCGCCCGGAGTGGTACTTCGCGCCGCTGTCGCAGCTCCTGCACGTGTTCCAGGGCCCGCGACAACTGATCGGCACGGTGGTGATCCCGGGGCTGCTGAGCACGTGGCTGGCGCTGCTGCCGTGGGTGCAGGGGCGCACGACGTCCCCCGCGCGCAAGGCCCTCGCGCTGCTGCCCCTGGCCCTCGCGGGGATGGGGGCCGCGCGGCTCGCTCGTGACCTGGGTCGCTCGCAGGCGAAGCCCGCCTTCGTGCGCTCCCTCCGCGGGGCCGAGCAGGAGCGGGTGCGCGCACATACCCTTGCGCGGCAAGGGGTTCCGCCCGATGGGCCGCTGCAGATGATGCGCAACGACCCGGCCCGACGTCCCGTCGCGCTCTACAAACAGTACTGCGGCGGCTGCCACGCCGCGCAGGGGATCAGCACCGCCCGACGCGCGCCGCGCCTCGACGGCTTCGGCAGCCGGGGCTGGGCGCGGGCGTTCACCGTGTGGCCCAACCACCCCGAGCTCATGGGCACCACCGACATCACCGACATGCCGGGACAGTCACGGCGTCTCGGCGACGACGGCGTCGCGGCGGTGGCCGAGTGGCTGCACAGCCGCGGGCTCGACGGCGAGGTCGACCCGACGCTCAACGCCGCGCGCGTGGCGCAGGGGCAGACGCTCTACCGCGAGCGCTGCACGCGCTGCCACCGGGGGGAGGGGGACACCACCGAGACGCTCTTCGCCGACCGCGACGCGCCCGACCTCGACGAGTGGGGGTCGCGGGAGTGGATCCGCGCGCAGATCCTCCGACCGGGGTCGCCACACCTCTATGGCGCGCGCAACCAGATGCCCGCGTTCCGCGGGAGGCTCAGCGACGAGGAGCTCAACGTGCTCGTGGAGTTCGTGTGGTCGCTGCGACACCGCCCCGCGCCCGCGACCCGCAACGCCCCGCCGCGACCTGCGGCTTGACGCGCGGTGCCGCGGGCGGTAGCGCGGTGACCCTGATGCGCGCGCCGACCTCCCTGCTGCTCGCGGCCGTGCTCCTCACAGGCCGGGCCTGGGCCCAGACCGACACGGAGATCGAGCACCCCCCCGCGGCGCAGAACGTCCCCGAGCCCCCCCACGTCGACGAGACCCCCAGCGCGCCCGCGGCGCCCACGCCCGCCGCGACGCCGACCCCCGCGGCCCCTGCGCCGCGCCGTCGCGGCCCGCGAAACGATCCCACGGCGAGGATGTTCAGCCGCGCCGACGACCGCGCCGAGCGGGAGCGCCTGCGCACCCCCGCGGGACGTCGTCGGGCCCCGGGTGACCCCGAGGTGCTCGAGCTCGACGGGATGCCCGACGCGTGGTTCTACCGCTCCCGCGCGCGCGGTCGCTCGCGGATCTTCGTGTACCTCCACTCGCGCGGAGCCGATCCCCGCGAGGCGTGTCGGCGCTTCTCCGACGTGGTCTCCCGCTTCGGCTGGCTGGTGTGCCCCGTGGGGCCCGGGCACCGCGGCGGCGGGCGCTATGTGTGGAACAACAACGCCACCCTCGCGCGGCGGTACTCCGTGGCGGCGATGGACGCGCTGGGCCGCCGCTTCGCGCGCCGCGTGCGCTGGACCGACAACGTGATCATGGGCTTCTCTGAGGGGGCCTTCGTCGCGATGCAGACGGGCCTCTTCGAGCCCACGCGCTTCTCGCGGTGGGTGATCTTCGCGGCGCACGACGGGTACATCGACATGAACCGGGAGCTGTACCCCGCCGCCCGTCGGTCGCTGCGCAAGGTCTATCTCATCACCGGCGCGCACGACGCCATCGTCGAGCACACGCGGCGGGCGAACACCCTCATGCGCCGGGAGCGCCTGGGGAGGGTCGAGATGCGGATTCTCCCGGGCGCGGCGCACGAGCTCCCACCCCAGTTTGACGCCGAGGTGCGTCGTGCGTTGCGCTTCGTGACGCGCTGAGCGCGCGCGGCTTCACTTGACACCCGGGGCGCGGCCGATAGAGTCGCGCGCCCTTCGCAAACCGGGGTCACACCCTTCTCACCCTCCGAGGCAGAGCGCTTCCATGCAGGTCACCGTCTCTCGCGTGTCGCCCGTCGTCGTCAACCTCCGCGTGGAGCTCCCCCAGGAGCGGGTCTCCAGCGAGCTGCAGAAGGCCTACAACGCGGTCTCCCGCGACGCCCAGATCAAGGGCTTTCGCAAGGGCAAGGTGCCGCGCCCCCTGCTGAAGCAGTACTACGGCCCCCGCATCGAGCTCGACGTGGCGAACAACCTCGTGAGCGAGACGCTCGACGCGGCGATCCGCGAGAGCAAGGTGGAGACCATCGGGGCGCAGCCGAAGATCGACACGGTCGACCCCTTCGCCGACAACAAGCCCTGGTCCTACGTGGCCACGGTGGAAGTGCGGCCGGAGATCAGCGAGATCAACTACGGCGTGCTCGCCCTCACGAAGAAGGTCTACACCATCGATGACCACGACATCGACGGGGTGATCACGGAGAAGCGCGAGGAGCACAGCACGGTGCAGACGCCGGAGCCCATGCGGCCCGCGCAGAAGACCGACTCGGTGACCTTCGACTGGGACCTCGTGCTCGACGGCACCGTGATGCCCGAGTTCGCCGCCAAGGGCCGCACCGCGGAGCTCGGCCGGGGGGTTCTGTTCCCCGAGGTCGAGGCGGGTCTCCTGGGCGTGCAGCCGGGTGAGGAGAAGGCCATCGACGTGACCTTCCCCGAGAGCCACAGCCGCAAGGAGCTCGCGGGCAAGACCGCGACGCTGAAGGTCCGCGTGACCGCGCTGCAGGAGAAGATCCTCCCGGCGCTCGACGACGAGTTCGCCAAGGACATCGGCGCCGAGAGCCTCGAGGCCCTGCGCGCCTCGGTGCGGGCCGACCTCGAGAAGAAGTTCGCGGAGAAGTCCGCGGACGAGGTCAAGGACGAGGCCATCAACCTCCTGGTGAAGGCCCACGAGGTGGATGTCCCCCCGTCGCTGCTCTCGCAGATCCTGCAGCAGATGCGGCAGCAGATGGTGCGCGGCTTCAACATGAAGGGCAACGAGGCCAGCGTGCTCGACCAGATCCTCACGCCGGAGGCGACCCTGCGCGCCCGGGCGGGTCTGCTGCTCACCGAGATCGCCCGTCAGAATGGGCTGCTCGTGACCGATGCGGACCTGACGGCGGCGATGGAGGAGATCGCGAAGGAGCGCAGCGTGGCCGTCCAGCGGGTGCGTGCGGAGTACCAGTCCGAGGCGAAGCGGCAGGACCTCATCGGCCGCGTGCTCGAGGACAAGGTGACGGCGTTCCTGCTGTCGAAGGCGACGATCACCGAGGTTTCGACCCCCACGCACACGCACGATGAGGCGCACGAGGCGCCGACCGAGACGAAGTGAGGAGCGCCATGGACGACCGCACCCCCAGAAGCTTCATCCCCTACCCCCAGGTCATCGAGACGACGCACCGCGGGGAGCGCTCGTGGGACATCTTCTCCCGTCTGCTCAAGGACCGGATCGTGTTCCTGGGCACGGAGATCAACGATGATGTGGCCAACATCATCATCGCCCAGCTGCTCTACCTGGAGTCCGAGGACCCCGACAAGGAGATCATGCTGTACATCAACTCCCCCGGCGGAGTGATCACGGCGGGTCTCGCGATCTACGACACCATGCAGTACATCCGCTGCCCGGTGAGCACCCTGTGCCTGGGCCAGGCGGCCAGCATGGCCTCGGTGCTGCTCTGCGCGGGGGCCAAGGGCCGCCGCCTCGCCCTGCCCAACGCCCGGGTGCTGATCCACCAGCCCCTCGGCGGCGTGCGCGGCCAGGCGACGGACATCGAGATCCACGCCAAGGAGATCCTCCGTTTGCGCCAGCGCTTGACGGACATCTACATCCAGCACACGAACCAGACCGAGGAGCGCCTGCGGCGCGACCTCGAGCGCGATTTCATCATGGAGGCCTCGGAGGCGAAGGCCTACGGTCTCGTGGACGACGTCGTGCAGACCCGCAAGCCCGAGAAGAAGTGAAGGTGCCCCCGCGGGCGGTCGCATCCTTGCCGCCCGCGGGAGCCGTTGATTAGACTCAGGGACCCGTCCCAGGGTGCCGTTCAATCGAGACGGCGCTCGGAGTGACGGACAAACACCGCGGCGGTCCCGCGGATGGTACAGAGGGTACGCGGTGAGCAGCAGGCGAGACGATTCCCACGGCAACCTGGCGTGTTCCTTCTGCGGCAAGAGCCAGCGGGAGGTGAAGAAGCTGATCGCCGGCCCCACGGTGTACATCTGCGACGAGTGCATCGGGCTGTGCAATGACATCATCGCCGAGGAGGTGGAGCGGGACGACCAGCTCCGCGGCACCTCGCCGATCCCGAAGCCCGCGGAGATCAAGGCCATCCTTGACGACTACGTGGTGGGTCAGGACCGCGCGAAGAAGATCCTCTCGGTGGCGGTGCACAACCACTACAAGCGCATCGAGGCGAAGAACGCCGGCGACGAGGGGGTGGAGCTGCAGAAGAGCAACATCCTCCTGCTCGGGCCCACGGGCACGGGCAAGACCCTGCTCGCGCAGACGCTGGCGAAGATCCTCAACGTGCCCTTCGCCATCGCCGACGCCACCACCCTCACCGAGGCGGGCTACGTCGGCGAAGACGTCGAGAACATCATCGTGCAGCTGCTGCAGAACGCCGACCACGACATCGAGCGGGCGCAGCGCGGCATCGTCTACATCGACGAGATCGACAAGATTGCGCGCAAGGGCGACAACCCCTCGATCACCCGCGACGTGAGCGGCGAGGGCGTGCAGCAGGCGCTCTTGAAGATCCTCGAGGGCACCGTGGCCAACGTGCCCCCGAAGGGCGGCCGCAAGCACCCGCAGCAGGACTTCCTGCAGGTCGACACGACGAACATCCTGTTCATCTGCGGCGGGGCCTTCGTGGGCCTCGACCAGGTCATCGAGCGGCGCGTGAGCTCGCGGAACATGGGCTTCGGCGCGGAGATCGTGAGCAAGGCCGACAAGAAGCTCGGCGAGCTCTTCGCGCAGGTGCAGCCCGAGGACCTCTTGAAGTTCGGGATGATCCCGGAGTTCATCGGGCGCCTCCCGGTGCTGGCGACGCTGCACGAGCTCAACGAAGAGGCCCTCATCGACGTGCTCACCAAGCCCCGCAACAGCCTGGAGCGGCAGTACAAGCGCCTGTTCGACATGGACGGCGTGAAGCTGAAGTTCACCAAGGGCGCGCTGGGCGCGGTGGCCCGCGAGGCGCTCACGCGTCAGAGCGGCGCGCGCGGGCTCCGGGCCATCCTCGAGCACGCGATGCTCGACGTGATGTACGACGTGCCCTCGAAGAGCGGGATCAAGGAGGTCATCGTGAATGAGGAGGTCATCCTCCGGCACGAGGCCCCGCTGATCGTGTACTCGAAGGAATCCGCCGAGAGCGCCTGAGCGCGTCGGTGTCGCGCCTCTCCCTCCGCTTCCTGTCTCGCTGACCCCACTCCCATCCCTGGACGATTTCGCGCGAAGGGCGTAGACCCACCGGTCCCGCCCCGCGAGGCGATCGAGGTCCCTGCCATGATGTTTTCCAAAGGCGACGGTCGCCGCGGCGAGTCCGCGTCGCTGACGCTCCCGCTGCTCCCGCTCCGCGACATCATCGTCTTCCCGCACATGGTCGTGCCGCTCTTCGTGGGCCGCGAGAAGAGCATCGCCGCCATCGACGCCGCCATCGCGCGCGACAAGGAGATCTTCCTCGCCGCGCAGAAGCGCCCGAAGACCAATTCCCCCATCGCCGAAGACATCTTCGACGTGGGCACCATCGGCACGATCCACCAGTTTCACCGCCTGCCCGACGGCACCGTGAAGGTGCTGGTGGAGGGCCGCCGCCGCGGTCGCGTGCGCACCTGGCACGACCAGGAGGCGCACTTCCTCGTCGACGTCGACCCCATCGCCGAGCCCGCGCTGGTGACCGTCGAGATCGAGGCGCTGATGCGCTCGGTGCAGTCGACCTTCGAGACCTACGTCAAGCTCAACAAGCGCGTGCCGCCCGAGATGCTGATGACCGTGCAGACCATCGAGGAGCCGGGGCGGCTCAGCGACACGGTGGTGGTGCACCTCGGCTCGGTGAAGCTCCAGGACCGTCAGGCGCTGCTCGAGACCGCGGATCCCGTGAAGCGCCTTGAGCGTTTGCACGAGGTGATGCAGGCCGAGATCGAGATCCTTCAGGTGGAGAAGAAGATCCGCTCGCGGGTGAAGCGCCAGATGGAGCGTACCCAGAAGGAGTACTACCTGAACGAGCAGATGCAGGCGATCCAGAAGGAGCTCGGCGAGCGCGACGAGTTCAAGAGCGAGCTGCAGGAGCTCGAGGAGCGCCTCAAGCAGAAGAAGCTCTCCAAGGAGGCCTCGGAGAAGGTCCGCAAGGAGATCAAGAAGCTGCGGATGATGCAGCCGATGTCCGCCGAGGCCACCGTGGTGCGGAACTACATCGACTGGATCCTCTCGCTCCCGTGGGGCGAGAAGTCTGAGGACCAGCACGACATCGACGCCGCCGAGGCCGTGCTCGACGACGACCACTACGGCCTCAAGAAGATCAAGGAGCGCATCATCGAGCACCTCGCGGTGCAGGCGCTGACCCGCCAGCTCCGTGGCCCGGTGCTGTGCCTCGTGGGCCCCCCGGGTGTGGGCAAGACCTCCCTCGCGAAGAGCGTGGCGCGGGCCATGGGGCGGCGCTTCGTGCGCCTCGCGCTCGGTGGTGTGCGCGACGAGGCCGAGATCCGCGGGCACCGGCGCACGTACATCGGCGCGATGCCGGGCAAGATCGTGCAGTGCCTGAAGAAGGCTGGGAGCAACAACCCCGTCTTCCTGCTCGACGAGGTCGACAAGATGTCGTCCGACTTCCGCGGTGACCCCGCGGCGGCGCTGCTGGAGGTGCTCGACCCCGAGCAGAACAACGCCTTCAACGACCACTACCTCGACCTCGACTACGACCTCTCGGATGTCATGTTCATCACCACGGCGAACAGCCTCGGGGGCATCCCCGTGCCGCTGCAGGACCGCATGGAGGTGATCCAGCTCACGGGCTACACCGAGTTCGAGAAGCTCAACATCGCGGTGAAGTACCTCGTGCCCCGGCAGCGCAAGGAGGCCGGGCTCGAGGGCGCGAGCGTCGAGGTCAGCGAGGGCGCGCTGCGGGCGCTGATCAACCACTACACCCACGAGGCCGGCGTGCGCTCCCTGGAGCGCGAGATCGGCTCGCTCATGCGCAAGATCGCGCGGCAGGTGCTCGCCGAGGGGCGCGAGAAGACCTACGACGTGCAGGCCAAGGACATCCCGAAGTACCTCGGCGTGCCGCGCTACCAGGTGGGCCGCAAGGAGGAGCGCGACGAGGTGGGCCTGACCATGGGGCTCTCGGTCACGCAGTACGGCGGCGACCTGCTCTCCAACGAGGTCACCGTGATGCACGGCAAGGGCAAGCTGCTCACCACCGGCAAGCTCGGCGACGTGATGCAGGAGAGCGGTCAGGCCGCGATGTCGTACGTGCGCGGCCGCGCCAAGGACCTCGGGCTGGAGCCGGATTTCTACTCCAAGCTCGACGTGCACATTCACTTCCCCGAGGGCGCGATCCCGAAGGACGGGCCCAGCGCGGGCATCACCATGGCCACGTCGCTGGTCTCGGCGCTGCTCAAGGTGCCCGTGCGTCGGGACGTCGCGATGACCGGCGAGATCACCCTGCGCGGGCGGGTGATGGCCATCGGCGGGCTCAAGGAGAAGCTCCTCGCGGCGCACCGCGGCGGCATTCGCACGGTGGTGATCCCCAAGGAGAACCGCAAAGACCTGCGGGACGTGCCCCGGCGCGTGCTCAAGTCCATGCGCGTCGTGCTCGTGGATCACATCGATGACGTTCTCCGCGAGGCCCTGGTGCTCGACGCGGCGACCTTCGCCCGGCTCTTCGCGGGGCGCCCCCGCCCGATGGAGTACCGCGACGGCGAGCTCATCGAAGACGCCGGCGACGCGCCGCGGCCCACGGTGGAAGGCACCGCCGGGCACGCGTGACGAATCACCCGACCCTGGGGTAACCTCTGGGGTCACCGCGCGGGTAGCTCAGTGGCAGAGCTCCTGTCTTACACACAGGCTGTCGCAGGTTCGACCCCTGTCCCGCGCACCGAGAGGGAGGCCATCATGTCGGCGTTGCAGCACAGCCGGTCGCTCGTTCGTCGTTACGCCGCGGGAGCGGGTCTGGGCGGGGGCATCCCCCTGCCGGGCGTCTCCATGGCCGTCACCGCCGCGGAGGTGAAGCTTGTGAGCGACATCGCGCGCGCCTACGGTGAGCCCGTCACCGAGCGCGACGCGCTGCGGCTCATCGCGCTCTCGGGCGCGAAGAACGTGGGCGTGAAGGCGATGGGGGAGCTCGCGTCGGCGGTGCCCGTGGTGGGCTGGATCGCGCGGCCCGCGCTCTTCGCGGCGAGCGTGCGCGCGGTGGGCGAGGCGGCGATTCGCCACTACGAGGCGAAGCACCCGCAGGAGCCCCTGCACACCGCGTAGATCGAAGGGGAGGGTATGGCTCAGGCCACCGCGCGGCGGGGCGCGGTCAGGGCCGACACGGGCTCGATGTAGCGACGCCGCACGACCTGCGCGCGGCCGAGTCGGGTCTCGCCCTCGGACGACAGACGGCTCGCGCCCCACACGCTGACGCTGAGCTCGTCGCGCGACGGCTCCACCCCGCAGCGCGCGCCCGCGCGTCGCAGCGCGAAGGACATCACCGTGGCGCTCGGCGGGCGCTTGAGGGGATCGAGGGAGAGGGCCTGATCGACGATCTGCGCGAGCGGCGCGGGCACGTCCGAGTGCACCTTGCGGAGCGCGGGGCGAGGGTGCTCCAGCGCGGCGCGGGTGGGGAGGTAGGCGTCGAGGCGACGTCCCGAGAGGAGCTCCCAGAGCACCGCGCCGATGGCGTAGAGGTCACCGCGGGGGCCATGAATCTCCCCGCGGAGGCACTCGGGCGGGAGGTACGCCGCGCGGTCGCCGAAGGTCGGCGCGCTCGCGAGGCGGGCGTGGGCGGCGTGACGCGCGAGGCCGAGCCCCGTGAGCCGCGCGACGCCGTCGCTGCCGAGGAGCACGTGGGAGGGCACCACACCCCGGTGGATCACCTCCACCCCGGGGCCGTGCGCCGCCGCGAGGGCCGCGAGCAGGTCGAGGCCCACCGAGAGCGCCGCCGCGGGGTTCAGCGCCCGGTTGCGCCGCGCGAGGAGCTGCGAGGCGGCCACGCCGTCGACCCACTCCGTCGCGAGCCACGCGCCCTGCGCATCGCTCCCGTCAGCCACCCAACGGACCACGTTGGGGCACGCCATCATCCGCGTGAAGCGGGCCTCGTCGGTGAACCTTCGCTGGGCCTCGGCGTCCTCCGCCGCGCGCCCCTGCAGGCGCTTCAGGGCCACGCGCCGCTCGGTCTCTCCGTCCTGCGCGCGCCAGATCGCGTAGCGCTCCGAGGAGTCCACCAGGGTCTCCAGGCGAAACCGGCCCGCGATCACGTCGTCCCGTACATCCATAAGCGCGGGCGATAGCCGAGCGCGCAGAGCTCCCGCAACTTTTCAACAAGCGAGGCTGAGGGCGCGACCGCCGAGGACCACGTGTCGCGCCCGCGGTCCGCCGAATGCGTAGGGCAGAGCCTCCCACGACGCGAGGTCCAGCACCGCGAGGTCGGCCCGCGCCCCCACCCGGATCACCCCGCGGTCGGGGAGGTCGAGCGCGCGCGCGGCGACGCGGGTGATGGCGTGCCACGCCTCGGGGGTGCTCATGCCCATCTGCCGCACCGCGAGTGTCGCCATGAGCGGGAGGGCGTCGGTGTGGCTCGTGCCGGGGTTGCAGTCGGTGCCCAGGGCGAGGTCCATCCCGAGCTCGCGCAGCCGCCGTGCGTCGGGCATGGACTGCCCCAGCGACAGTGCCGCGCCCGGCAGCAGCACCCCCACCACGCCCGCGGCCGCGAGGGCCCGCGCGCCGTCGTCGTCGAGGTGCTCGAGGTGGTCCGCGCTGGCGGCGCCGAGGGAGGCCGCGAGGGCCGCGCCGCCCACGTCGGCGAACTGTCCGACGTGCAGTCGTGCGCGCAGTCCGCGGGCGAAGGCCGCGCGGAGCACGGGTTCGGCCTCGGCGACCGAGAAGCCCGTGGCGTCGACGTAGGCGTCGATGAAGCGCGCCGCGCCCTGCGCGAGCACCGCGGGCAGCCAGACACGGAGCACCTCGTCGAGGAAGCGCGCGCGCCCGTCGGGCTCGCCGCGGCGCTCGGGCGGCACCGCGTGCAGGGGCAGAAAGGTGGGCACCACCTCGGCGAAGCGCCCGAGGATCTCCAGGCAACGGAGCTCGTGCGCGAGGTCCAGCGCGTAGCCAGTCTTCACCTCCACGGTGGTGGTGCCGTACGCCCTCATACGATCGAGCCGCGCGCGGAGCCCCGCGGTCAGCGCCGCGTCATCACTGCCGCGCACCGCGCGCACCGTGGACGCGATGCCACCGCCGCGGGCTGCGATCTCGGCGTACCCGTCCCCCCGCACGCGCTGGCTGAACTCTCCCGCGCGGTCGCCCGCGAAGAGCGCGTGGGTGTGCGGGTCGACGAGGCCCGGGCACAGCACCGCGTCGCCCACCTCGAGCACGATCGCCTTGGGGCGCAGGGAGATCGCGCGCTCCACGTCGTCGGTGCGCCCCACGGCGACGACGCGGTCGCCGCAGACGGCCACGGCGCCGTCAGGGATGATCCCCAGGGACGAAGGGCTCCATGGGTCGCGCGGGTCGAGGTCCGCGTCGAGGGTGAGCAGCTCGCGCGCGTGGCGCAGGAGCAGGGTGGCGTCGGTCATCGCGGCGCGAGGTGGGGCACGTGCACGCCGCGCTCGGCGGCGCACGCGATGGCCTCGGGATAGCCCGCGTCGGCGTGGCGGATCACCCCCATGCCCGGGTCCGACGTGAGCACGCGCTCCAGCCGTCGCGCCGCGGCCTCGGTGCCGTCGGCGACGATGACCATGCCCGCGTGGATGGAGTTCCCGATGCCCACGCCGCCGCCGTGGTGCACGCTCACCCAGGTCGCGCCGCCCGCGCAGTTCACCAGCGCGTTGAGAATCGGCCAGTCGGCCACGGCGTCGGTGCCGTCGCGCATCGCCTCGGTCTCGCGGTGCGGGGAGGCGACGGAGCCGCAGTCGAGGTGGTCCCGCCCGATCACGATGGGGGCCTTCACCTTGCCGTCGCGCACGAGGTCGTTGAACACCTTGCCCACCCGGGCGCGCTCGCCGTAGCCCAGCCAGCAGATGCGCGCGGGCAGCCCCTGAAACGCCACGCGCTCCCCCGCGAGCTCGATCCAGCGGCGCAGCGAGGGGTCGTCGGGCACGGCCTCGAGCACCGCGCGGTCGGTCACGGCGATGTCCGCGGGATCGCCCGACAGCGCCACCCAGCGGAACGGCCCGCGCCCCGTGCAGAACTGCGGGCGGATGTACGCCGGCACGAAGCCCGGGATCTCGAACGCGCCCTCGGCGCCGCCGATCGTGGCCTCCCCGCGGAGATTGTTCCCGTAGTCACACGCGAAGGCACCGCGGCGCTGCATCGCGCGCATCGCGTCGATCTCGGCCACCATCCCCGCGCGAGCCCGCGCGACGTAGCCCACCGGGTCGCTCGCGCGCAGCGCCGCGGCGTCGTCGAGCGAGAGCCCCGCGGGCACGTAGCCCACCAGCGGGTCGTGGGCCGAGGTCTGCTCGGTCACGAAATCAGGCGTGACCCCGCGGCGCACCAGCTCGGGGTACACCTCGGCCGCGTTGCCCACGAGCCCGACGCTCAGCGCCTCGCCCGCGTCGCACGCGGCGTTGATCCACCCCAGCGCCTCGTCGAGCGAATGGGTCACGCGGTCGACGTAGCGGGTCTCGACGCGACGGCGGGCGCGGTCGGCGTCGACCTCCACCGCGAGGCAGCAGGCGCCGTTCATCGTCGCCGCGAGGGGCTGCGCGCCGCCCATGCCGCCGAGGCCCGCGGTGAGGATCCAGCGGCCCTTCCAGCTCCCGCCGAAGTGCTGGCGACCCGCCTCGGCGAAGGTCTCGAAGGTGCCCTGGAGGATCCCCTGGGACCCGATGTAGATCCACGACCCCGCGGTCATCTGCCCGAACATGATCAGGCCCTGCGCCTCAAGGCTCCGAAAGTGCTCCCAGGTGGCCCATTTCGGCACCAGCAGGGAGTTCGCGAGGAGCACCCGGGGCGCGTCCTCGTGGGTGCGAAAGCGCCCCACGGCCTTGCCCGACTGCACCAGCAGGGTCTCGTCGGCGCGCAGGGTGGTGAGCTCGCGCACGATGACGTCGAAGGCCTCCCACGAGCGCGCGGCGCGGCCGGTGCCGCCGTAGACGACGAGGTCCTGCGGGCGCTCGGCCACGTCGGGGTCGAGGTTGTTCATCAGCATGCGCAGGGCGGCCTCCTGGGCCCATCCCTGGGCCGTGAGGGTGGTGCCGCGGGGCGCGCGAACGGTGCGTGCGGTGGACATCGCCCGGGAGCCTAGGGGATGCCGCGGCGTCGCGGCAACGTCGCGCGCGTTGACCTCTCGCGTTGTCCCTGTATGTTCCCGCTCCCCCGCCGCAGGAGCCATTTCGCGATGTTCGCCGGCCTTCAGGACTCTGACCTCGACGCGTACCTCCCGGCGCGCGCCGGGTCCAACCTCTCGACGCGCCCCCGCATGGAGGTGAAGCAGCGGCTGCTCAGCCTCGCGCCGGCGCTCACCCTCGCCGCGCGATCCGCGGGCGTCTCGCTCGAGCTGCGCGCGTCGGACGAGCGCCCGTCGATCTGGAACCAGCACCGGGTCACGGCCCAGTGGCTCTGGCTCTGGCGCGACGCTGAGGCGCGGCGGCACCTTGAGGCGGTGCTCGATCAGGGTCGCACCCTCGCGGCGTCTCTCACCGACCCGACGCCCTTCGTGCGGCACGCGTTCCTCGCGGTGAAGGTCGACGCCGAGGGGGTGGAGGTCTCGCTGCGGGTCCACTCCGACGCCGCGGTGGACCTCAAGAACCTCCGCGCCCGCGCGGGTGATCCCCTGAAGCGCGCGGAGCTCTTGCAGGCGCTCTGGTCGGCGGGGGACCTCGTGCTGGAGGTGCCCGGCGGCTCCCCGGTGCTCGCGCGGGACGTCGACGGCGTGCGCCTCGCGGCCTCCCTCGACGCCGCGACCGATGCGTCTCACGTGTGGACCCTGCGCGCGTTGAAGCTCTCACGCGCCGAGTCGGTCGCCCGCGGCTCGGCGCTGGGAGATGACCTCCTGGCGGCCTTCGCGCGTCTGCTCCCGCTCTACCGCCTGGTGGCGTGGTCCGCCGAGAACGACCTCGTGCGGGTCGAGAGCGCGGTCGCCGCGGCGGAGGCCGAGCGCGCCGCCCACGAGCGCGACACCGCCGCGCGCGAGGCGGCGTGGAAGGCCGAGCACGACGCCGAGATCCTCCGGGCGCGAGAGGCCGCCGAGCGCCGATCGGTGGAGCGCGCCGCCGCGCAGGAGCGGGCGCGTCCCGCGGTCGTGCAGGAGGCCGTGAAGAACCTCCCGAAGCCCGAGGCCCCCGCGCCCCGGGTGTTCCTGAAGCCCGAGGCGAAGGCCCCGGCGCCGCGGCCCGCTCCGGCGAAGCCTGCGGCGGCGAAGTCTGCACCGCCTCGGGTCGACGCGCCTGCGCCGAAGCCCGCGCCCACGTCGGTGGCGGTGGGGGTGAAGGTGAAGGTCATCGACGGCCCCTTCGCGGGCAAGCTCGGCACCGTGCTCGCGCTCGACGGCAAGGGTGGGGCGAAGGTGAACTTCGGCCTGCTCTCGGCGCACATGGCGCTCGGTGAGCTCAGCCCGGTGACCGGCTAGCCGTCACTCCTCGCGCGACGGCGGCGATTCGGAGCGCGGGCGCTCGGGGTCTTCCTTCGCGCGCTCGGGGTCTTCCTTCGCGCGGCGGCGGGTGGGCTTGAGCGACGCGTCGGCCTTCACGTCGGGGCGCACGGTGTCGTCGACGCTCTTGAAGCGCACCTCCATCTTCACCTCGAACGCGAGGCCCGTGAGGATCTTCTTCACGTCGCCCGCGAAGTTCGTGGTGCTGAGAAAATCCCGCAGCTCCTTCGCGACGACCGTGTAGATGCCCTTCTTGGTCTCGTCGACCTGCTCGAGCACCACGCTGGTCACGTCGCGCGGGAGCTTGAGGTTCTCGATCACCCCCCGGAGGGTGTCTTCGCTCTTCGAGAAGGCGCCAATGCCTGACTCGATGCCGCGCTTGACGATGCGCTCCAGGAGCCCGTCGCGGTCGCGCCCCCCGTCGCCGGGGGGGGTGGCGTGCTTCTCGTCTCCCGACATCGTCGCGACGCTACGGACCGCAGGGCCCCCCGTCAACGGATCGTGCTAGGCGTCGGCGCATGCCCGAGGTCCTGCTGATCTCCAAGCCCATCGCGCCGCCGTGGACGGACTCGAACAAGAACCTGGTGCGCGACCTCGCGGGCGCCATGACGCGCTGGAGCCCGACGGTGATGACCCCCGCGGGCGTGGCGCTCCCGGGGGTATCGAGCGAGGGGATCTACCCCGACGTCGGTCGCTACGCGCCGTCGCGCCTCGCCAACGCGCGGGTCCTCGGGCGGCTCCTCACGGGCTCTCGCAAGGACCTCTGGCACTTCTTCTTCTCGCCCAACCCGCTGACCCTTCGCGCGGGTCGGGTCGCCGCGGCGCTGCGTCGGGTTCCCACGGTGCACACCGTCGCGTCCGCGCCGGATGACCTCGAGCGCGTGGCCCGCTTCCTCTTCGCCGACCGGGTGGTGGCGCTGAGCGAGCACACGGCGCGGCGGCTGCGGGCGTGTGGGGTCGACGCGACGGTGATCCTCCCGGCGCAGGCGCCCGTCCATGTCGACCCGGACGCGGTGGCGCGGGCGCGGGCGGAGCACCGGCTCCCCGAGACCTATGTGCTGTACCCCGGCGACCTGGAGTTCAGTGACGGCGCCGCGACCTTTCTCGACGCCGCGTGCCGGGGGGTGAAGGGGGTGGGCTTCGTGGTCGCATCGCGTCCCAAGACCCCCCGGGCGAAGGAGTCGGCCGCGGCGCTGGAGCGAGACGCGCGGGCGAGGGGAGCGTCGCTGGTGATGCTCGGCGAGCTGCGAGACATCCACGCGGTCGTGGCCGGCGCGCTCTGCACTGCCCTCGTGGTCAACACCCTCCACGCCAAGATGGACCTCCCGCTGGTGCTCCTGGAATCTCTGCTGCTGGGCGTGCCGGTGATGGTCGGCGCGGGCACGCCCGCAGAGACGCTGGGCGAGAGCGGCGGCGCCGAGGTGCTCCCGACGGGCGACGGCGCAGCCCTGGCGGCCCGGATCACCGCGCTGCGCGATGACTCCGACCGCCGCGCGGCCATGGCTGCGTCGGGCGCGCGCTGGGTGCGGCAACACTGCGCGCCCTCGACCGTGGCCGGGCGCTACGAGTCCCTCTACGACTCGCTCCGCGCCGACCGTGGGAACGTTGCGGCCGCGGCGGTTCCGCGCTAGAGGCGCGCGCCATGCAAGCTCGCGACGAGGCCACGCGCGCCTACTACGACGACTTCTCTGGCTGGTACGAGAAGGAGCGGGGGCGCGGGTATCACCAGCTCATCGACGACCTCGAGGTCGCGGTCGCGCGGCCCTTCGCCGAGGGGCGTCGCGCCCTGGAGGTCGGCTGCGGCACCGGGTTGATCCTGCAGCGCGTGGCGGCCGTGGCGTCGCAGGCGAAGGGCATCGACATCTCCCCCGGGATGCTCGCGAAGGCCCGCGAGCGCGGCCTCGACGTGTGCGAGGGCCTCGCGACGAAGCTGCCCTTCGACGACGCGAGCTTCGACCTCGTCTACTCGTTCAAGGTGCTCGCGCACGTGCCCGAGATCCGCGAGGCGCTGGCCGAGATGGCGCGGGTCTGCGCGCCCGGCGGCGTGGTGCTGGCCGAGTTCTACAACCCGCAGAGCGTGCGCTACCTCGTGAAGCGCCTCGGCGGGGCGGGGAAGATCTCGGCGACCCGCACCGAGGCCGAGGTCTACACGCGCTTCGACGCGCCGCGCGACATCCCCGCGCTGCTGCCGCCGACGCTCTCGCTCGAGGGCTTTCGCGGCGTGCGGGTGTTCACCCCGATGGCGCGGGCGGTGTCGGTGCCCGTGCTCGGCGCCGTGCTCAGCCGCGCGGAGCACCTCGCGCTGCGCTCGCCCCTCGCGCGCTTCGGCGGCTTCCTCGTGGCCGTGCTGCGCAAGCGGTAACGCTGGTCGCGGCGTTTCGGTAGACTCCGCGGCGATGACCAGCGCGGCCCGCATCCTCGTCGTCGACGACGAGTCCTCTCTGCGGCAGATGATGGACGTGCTGCTGCGGCGGCTCGGCCACGACGTGCAGCTCGCGTCCGGGGTCGCCGAGGCGTCGGAGCTGATCACGTCAGGCGTCGGCCCCTTCGACCTCATCATGACCGACCTGATGATGGCCGACGGGAACGGGCTGCAGGTGCTCGACCACGCGCGGCGTGTGTCCGAGAACACGCAGGTGCTGCTGGTGACGGCGCACGGCTCGGTCGAGACCGCGGTGGAGGCGATGCGCCGGGGCGCCTACGGCTACCTGGAGAAACCGCTGAGCGTGGCCACCGCCCGCGCCGTGGTCGAGAAGGCGCTGGAGAAGCGCGCGCTGCTCAAAGACAACGCCGCGCTGCGCACGCTCACCCGGGGGCTCACCTCGGAGTCTTCGCCGCTCATCGGCCGCAGCGCGCCCTTCCTCGCGGCGATGGAGTTCGTGAAGCGCGCGGCGCCCACCCGCGCCAGCGTGCTCATCACGGGCGAGAGCGGCACGGGCAAGGAGCTCTTCGCGCGCGCGGTGCACCAGGGCAGCGACCGTCGCGACGGGAAGTTCCTCGTGCTGAACTGCGGGGCGATCCCCGAGAACCTCATGGAGAGCGAGCTCTTCGGGCACGAAAAGGGCTCGTTCACGGGCGCCGACAAGAAGAGCCTCGGGGTGTTCCGCGAGGCCGACGGCGGCACGCTCTTCCTCGACGAGGTGGGCGAGATCCCGCTGGTGCTGCAGGTGAAGCTCCTGCGGGCGCTGCAGGAGCGCAAGGTGCGGCCCGTGGGGGGCACGGCGGAGATCCCCGTCGACGTGCGCATCGTCGCGGCGACGAACCGCGACCTCGGGCAGATGGTGAAGGAGAAGATCTTTCGCGAGGACCTCTTCTGGCGGCTCAACGTCCTCCGCGTGCAGCTCCCTTCGCTGCGCGAGCGGCGCGACGACCTCCCGGTGCTCATCGAGCATTTTCGCGCGCGCTTCGCGAACGAGCAGGGGCGCTCGCTCATCGCGTTCAGCCCCGAGGCGATGCGCGCCCTGGTGAGCCACGAGTGGCCCGGCAACGTGCGACAGCTCCAGCACGCCATCGAGAGCGCCGTCCTCCTCGCGCGCACCAGCACCATCACCCTCGACGACCTGCCGCCCGAGATCCTGGGGGCGCAGCTCCCCGCCCGGGGCGAGGTCGCGCTCCCGCCCGAGGGGATCGACCTCGAGGCCACGCTTGAGCGCATCGAGCGCTCCCTCATTCGTCAGGCCCTCGAGCGCTCGCGGGGCGTTCGCACGAAGGCCGCGCAGACCCTCGGGCTCTCGTTCCGCTCGCTGCGGTACCGCCTCCAGAAGCTGGGGATGACGGTCGAAGGCGAGATCGATCCCGAGGCCGAGGGCTGAGCGGTACCCCTCCCCACGGGGCGCGGTTTCTGGCAGTCTGACAGCGTCTCAGGTCGTCCCCCACCGCGAGGAGTCTCCATGCGCCCGACCATCTCTCGCCTTCGAAGCGCTTCACGCGGCATGTCGCTCGTGGAGCTCATGATCGTGGTGGTGATCCTCGGCGTGCTCGCGGGCATCGCAGGGATCTCGTACTCGGTCTACATCAGGCGCAGCCGCGCGCAGGAGGCCACGACCCAGCTCGCGACCATCGCCTCGCGGCAGCAGGCGTATCGCTCCGAGTTCTCGGTGTACTGCTCCGCCGGCGCGAGCTCGGGCTCGCCGCCCACGAGCCTCGGCGTGACCAACGCCTGGCCCACCACGGCCGCGGGTCAACCCGCGGACTTCTCGTCGGGCGTGCCCGCCGAGTGGCTTCAGCTCGGGTACCGCCCGCTCGGGTTCGTGCGCTACCGCTACGTCGCCCTCGCGGGTCTGCCCTCGAACGCCCCGCCGGGCGTGAGCAGCTGGTCGACCTCGCCGAACCAGGACCTCTGGTACGTGCTTGAGGCCTACGGCAACCTCGACGGCGACTCCACCCTGTCGACCTACCGGATCTTCTCGGGCAACGGGAACTCGGTGCAGTACACCAACGAGTACGAGTGACCGGTGCGACGCGCGCTCAGCATCGCGCTTGGGGTCGCGCTCTTCGCCGCCGCGCAAGGCCTTCGGATCGACCAGAACCAGCGCCATGACCGCGCCCGGCGCGTGCTCGACGACGCGCAGATCCCGCGCCCGATGGTCGCGCGGCTCGTCTCGCTCGGGCACACCGAGTGGATGGTCGACGTGCTCTGGATCAACGCGCTGCTGTACTACTCCGACACCCTGCACGCGCGCCTCCCGTCGCGGTACCTCCGGAGCTACTCGCGCACCATGACGGAGCTCGACCCGAAGTTCCGTCAGGCCTACCTGTGGGGCGCCCTCGCGCTCGCGTACCGCTCGGCCTCGGTCACCGTCGACGACCTGCGCGACGCGGTGGCGCTCCTTCGGCAGGGCATCGCGCGGATCCCCGATGACCCGGAGCTCCACGGTCAGCTCGGGATCTACCTCGCCTTCGAGCTCGCGCCGCAGCTCCCCGCCCGCAGCGAAGAGTATCGCCGCGTGCGGAGCGAGGGCGCCGAGTCTCTGCGCTTCGCCTGTGAGTCGGGGTGGGGCCCGGGGTGGATGCCCCTCGCCGCCACGAACCTGCTCGCCGAGGCGGGTCGGCACGGCGCGGCCATCGACCTGCTGCAGAGCACGATGTTCCGCGTCGAAGACGCCGCGCTCCGGCAACGAATCAGCGAGCGACTCGACGCGCTCCAACGCGCCCACGCCGGGCCCGACACCCTGACGCCGACGCTCCGCCTGCTCGATGGACGGCGCCGCGCTGAGGCGCCCTGGATGTCGCCGTCGCTCTACGTGTTCGTTGCCGACACGCCGCTGCGTCGGCGAGCGATCACTCCAGCGGGCGATTGAGGAACGACGCCGTCTCCCCCGCCACGATCGTCACCGAGAAGGTCGCGCGGGAGTTCATGTCTTCGTTCACGCAGGAGACTCGATAGCTGCCTGCGGGCAGCGAGAGGCGCCGGGGGGTGGAGAAGGGGCCGCCCCGACCGGCGATCGTGCACTGCGACGCCGGGCGGGTGGAGAGCAGCAAGGTTCCCTCGCCGCCGCCGCCCGAGGCCGTTGCCGCGGCCGCCGGCGCGGTTACGGGACGTCGAGGCGGTGCGGGCTCGGTCGACGGCTCGGGCGCGGCCGGGCGCTCGACCCGCGGAGGCCGACGCACCGTGCGCGTCGCAGCGGCGACGGCGGTCGGAGCCGGGGGAGGGGCGACCACCGCGGGCGCAGGCGGCGCGACCACCGGGGCGGGCGGCGCGACCGCAGGCGGAGGCGCAGGGGCGGCGACCGCCGGAACCTCGGGCGCAGGCGGCGGGGTGAGCTGCTGCACCTGCGGCGGGTTCATCGCCACGTTCGTGCCGTTCGGGTCGGTGGTCGGCAGCGGCGGCACCGCGAGCTGGGAGGGCTCGGGCTCAAGCACCACCTGCATCGGGGTGATCTGGCCATCGCGCACGGGCACATCCTGGGTGTACGTGCGGAAGCCGGTCTTGCGCACCTCGACCCGGTGCACGCGGTTCACCGGGAGGTCGGTCACCGTGAAGCTCTGCCCGTTGCCGATCTGGGGCAGGCTGTCGATGCTCACGCTCACGCCGCCGACGTTGGTGGTGATGAGCAGGCCGCCCGTGCTCTCGCCGCGGGTGAGCTTCAGCCCGATGACCACTGCGGCGGCGATCGCGACGATGCCGAGGCCAGCGAGGACGTAGGTCTGGGAGTTGTCCTTCTTGCGGCTGTCGGGGCGCGCCGACTCGCGGGGAGCGGCCGCGGGGCCGCTCAATCGATACGGCGCCTGCGCGGGGGCAGGGGACACCGAGGGCCCCGTGAAGCCCGGCGGCACGCTGGTGAAGGGATCAGGCCGCGGCGTGGGCGCGGGCATCGGGGGCGCAATCGCCGGAGGGGGCGCCGGCGGCGGGGGTGCGGCGACGGCGGGCGCGGCCACCGGGAGCGACGAGGCGGGTGCGGCCGGGAGCGACGAGGCGGGCGGCGGTGCGGCCACGCCCGAAACGCGGGCCGACGGCAGCGACGGGAGCCCGCCCGACGAGGGGAGTGACGGCAGCGAAGGCATCGCGCTCCCGCGACCGCTGGCCGAGGCCGCGGCGGCGCGCGCGGCGGCAGGACGGGCCGCGGGAGGCGGCGCGCGCATCGCCGCGGCGGCGTCGCGAATGGACTCGGGCTTGTCGTAGACCTGGGTCGCGAGCTCTTCGTCGTCCCATTCCATCTCCGCCTCTTCGATGGGCATGGCGGGGGGCGGGGCGGCCATCGCGGCGGGCGCGGGCGGTGCCGAGGGCTGGAGCTTCGCCATGGGCGGGGGTGCTGCCGGCGCGGGGGTTTTGGGCGGCGCCGAGGCCGACGGCCCGACCCCCATCGCCGTGCTCCGAGGACCCCGCGGCGGCGGCGGCGGCGGGCTGCGAAGGGCACCGGGAGGAGGCGGCGCACCGCGAGACGGCAGGGGCGGGGGAGGACCGTTGGGGGACGACACGCTCACCTCCAGCTCTTCAAGGTCGCTCGCGCGGTTGGAGTCAAACTTGCGGTACTCGTCGTCACGCGCGGCCTCTTTGGCGATCTCCTCGGCGAAGAGCCGGTGCTGGTAGGCCGAGAGGTCCTTGCGGGCGAAGAAATTCCCGGACGTGTACATGAACGATTGCAGGTCGTCGTGCAGGTCCATGGCCGTGCGGTAGCGGTCCTCGGGGTGCTTCGCGAGGGCCTTGAGCACGATGGCCTCGAGCTCGTCGGGGACCTTTCGGTTGTAGCTCGTGGGCGGCATGATCTCGACGTTGCGCACCTTCTCCAGGGTGGAGAAGTCGGACTCGCCGACGAACAGCCGCTCCATCGTGAGCAGCTCGTAGAGGCAGATGCCCACGGCGAACACGTCGCTGCGGCGATCGACCTGCAGGCCCCGCACCTGCTCGGGGGACATGTACCCGAACTTGCCCTTGAGGATCCCCGCCTGGGTCTTCGAGCTCTTGCTCGCGGCCTTGGCGATTCCAAAATCAATGAGCTTCACGTCCCCGTCGTACGAGACGAGGATGTTCTGCGGGGAGACGTCGCGGTGCACCAGCTCCAGCGCGCGGCCAGCGGCATCCTTCTTGTTGTGCGCGTAGTCGAGCCCCTCGCAGAGCTTCATGACCAGGTAGCAGGCCATGGGCACGGGGATGGTCTCGCCGCGCTTCTTCGCGCGCTCGAAGATCGCGCGCAGGTCCTTGCCGCCTACGTACTCGAGGGCGATGAAGTAGGTCTCCGCGACCTTACCCAGCTCGAAGATCTGCGCGATGTTCGGGTGCGTGAGCTGCACCGCGAGCTTCGCCTCGTCGACGAACATCGCGATGAACTCCTGGTCCTCGGCGATGGACGGCAGGATGCGCTTGACCGCGACGAGACGCTCGAACCCCGCCTCTCCGAAGGACTTCGCCTTGAAGACCTCCGCCATCCCCCCGACGGAGATCCGCTCCAGCAGGTAGTACTTCCCGAACTTGACCGGGTTCTTCACCGTCCGTCACTCCTCAAGCGATCAACGCGGCGACCCGCGACGATGGTGAAGCGCCTCCCACCCATCGGGGAGCTCCTCACCGACACCGCCGGCGTCGTGCGGCGCACGTTCTACCCGCGCGCTTCGCAGCGCGTCAACGACGCGAAGCGCGGGGCCGAAGGTCACGCGGGTCGAGATCATCGACCGTGGTACCCCGCGTACCCCGGCGTCGTTGGCGACGACCGTCACGGCGAGGGCGCACCGGGGGCAGGCGTCGCGCTGCGGCTCCCCCCCCATGACGGCATGCTCACGCTGCCACCCACCGTGCGCACCTGGACTGCGCCGCTCTCGTCCCGGCGGTATCGCACCCGCCGGTGCTGCGCGTCCCACCACACCCGCTGCGGGACCGGCAGCACCTCGGGGAAGACCCGCACCGCGCCGGCCTCGTCCCGCAGCCGCAGGGTCGCCTGCACCGTCGCCCCGGGGTCGACCGCCGCGCCGAGGAGGTCCCGGGTGTCATCGCGGGTGAGCGAGGTCGCAGGCCGGAGCGCCACCCTCGCGGTCGTGCAGCCCGCGCGGTCGAGCGCACGCGGCAGAAGTCCTGACGCCGCGCGGTCGGCCACCGCGAGCACCAGCCAGCCGTGGGTGTCGATGCAGGCACCCCGGGTCACGGCGGCGTCGGGGCCGAGCGGCGCGCCCCAGAAGAGCGCGTCCTGGGGGACGGGCACCCAGCGCGCGGCGCCGTTCTCCACCCGCCACCCGATGCCCGCGCGCGGCCCGGAGGGTGCGACGACGTCGCGCAGCGTCGCGAGGGATCCGGGACCAGCCGACGCCCTCGGGGTGACCCGGCGCGCGTCGACCCGCAAGAGGTTCACCCAGCGCTCGGGCTGCGACGCGTCGGGGCGCAGCCGGGCGCGCGCGAAGGGCCAGGGGAAGGGCGCGTCGGAGAGCTCGGCCACGCGCCATTGCCCCTCGCCGACCTGCGCGGGCGATACCGCCGGCGAGACGGGATCGCCCGGGAGCACCGAGCGCATCAGAAGGTAGAAGAAGTCCCGCGGGTCGCGCTTGATGTACCGGGGAAAGCCCATCTCATCCATCCCGCGGACCATGCGACGCGCGCGGTAGGTGAACGCCGGCGCCGACGGGACCGGACCCTCGGACTCGTGCCCGGTGGCGATGCGCCGGGGCAGCGGGGGGGTCGCCTCGCGGGGAGTCACCCGCAGGAACTCGAAGCCCGTGTTGGCGCCATTCATGTCGAGGTGCACGCCGTAGTCGCAGCGCGCGGCGAGCATCGCGTCGGCGAGGCTGCGCTCGGTGAGACCGCGCCCCCAGAAGAACGCCACGGCGTCTTCGCGGGTGCGACAGAGCCCCGTGCGCGCCGTGTGCGACTCCCCCGGGGGAGCGCCGGGCACGTTCCCGCCCCAGAACGTGCGGCGGTACGGGTTGAACACCCCGTCTTCCACGAGGGATGTGAGGTTCTGGCGAAACTCCGCGACGTGACCCGGGATTTCACCCCGGTCGCCGGGCCATGACCCGAAGCCGGTGCGCCCGTCGTCGAGGGCGAAGATCGTCGCGCCCCAGGGCTTCGGCGGCAGGAAGAGCGTCGACTCGGCGTAGACCCCCCACTCGCCGTGCAGCGCCTGAAACCCGCCGTTGAATCCCGCGGCGAGGTGCGTGAGCGTCGCGGCGTCGCGGGGCACGGTGCCGGTGCCGGTCTCCCCCGTCGAGCCCATGGGCTCCTGCGAGCCCGGCACCACGTGGAGGGAGACCTGCCGGGGATCCCAGAGGGTCACATAGACCCGGGTGTCGGGGCGCTCGCGGTCGGTGCGCACGAACGACTGATAGAACGCCGGCGGCGCGCCGGGGTTGCGGGCGACGAAGGGGTCGTCGGAGGCGGCGGCGATCCACTCGCCCTCGTGCGGCAGCGGCGCCGTGAGGGGCGGGCGCATCGGCGGCGGCGGCCAGGACTCCACCCGTCCCTCCAACGCCGCGCCGTTCTGACCGCCAAGAAGGTCCGCGAGGTCTTCGGCGACCTCGTCGCGGGAGTGGTCCGTGCCGATGCTGACGCGCGCCCGCGCGACCTCGTGCTGCAGGCCGAAGGCGACGTGCTCCAGCCACGCGATGGGGGTGGGCCCGACCCACGGCACCGCGCGGATCGTGTCGACCATCCAGGTCACCCACCCCGTGGTGCCCGGGAGCCGCTGCTGCCGTCGAACCCGCTCGCCGCCCCGCACCGCGCGCGCGTCGCGGAGACGGATCTCCGTGACCTCGCCGTCGGCGCGGATGCGAAGCACCTCCGCCGTGAGCGCGACGTCGAGCGAGCTCGCGGGGCGGAGCAGCTCGAAGCGATCGACGCCGTATCCCTGCTGACGTCCGGTCTGCTGCCAGCGCGACACCGCTTCGCGCACCCGCTCCCCGAGCGAAACCCCCTGTGCCGCAGCGGATTCTCCCGCGAGACGGACCAGCGTCACGGCGACGAAGCGCTCGTCGACGCGGGTCGCGAAGGCGGCCCATTCGCCGTTCGCGCAGAGCAGCGCTTCGGCGGCGTCGGGGGAGCGGGTGAGGTTCGAGAGGTCCGAGAGGGCGAGGAGTCGGTCGCCGGGCGCGGTGCGCACGGTGGCGACGTGCAGGTCGGCCACCCCGTCGACCCGCTGGCCGAGGAAGAGCACCCGCCGCGCGCGCAGGCCCGGCCCGTCGAGCCAACGGACGCTGGTGGCGTCGAGCAACACCCCCCGCTCGGCCACCGCCCGGCCCAGGGTCGCGCCCGGAGCCCGGGAAACCGCCGCCGTCGCGCTCAGCACGGTGAGCAGCGCGGCCGCGCGGAGGGGCAGCAGGGCGCCGCCGCCGCTGCGTTCGTGGAGCTCGTCGGGGTCCGTGGGCATGGGCCGTTGGGGGCAGTTCCTACGCCATCGGGCGGGGAGGTGACAAAACATCTGCCGGGTCACTCCCCGGCGCAGCGGCTTGATCGCTCGCGCGGCGTCGGGATAGAACGCGCGCGTCGCCTGTGTGTGCGCCGAGTCGCGCCTGCGGGTCGCCAAACCCTGAGAGATGCCCCCGATGCCTGCACACCGTCCCCTCCTCGCGCTCCTCGCCGCCGCGCTCGTCGGCGGATTCGCCGCACCGGCCGGGGCCCAGCCGCGGGCGCCTCGCGCGGGCGCACCCACGGCCCGGGTCATCCCCCTGCGTGACGCCGTGCAGATGCTGCGCGCGAGCAGCGCCGACGAGGTGCGCGAGGGCGTCGCGGCGCTCACGCGCCTGGGCACGCCCGAGGTGGTGCCGCCGCTGGTGGAGCTCGTCGACTCGGGCGTCGACGACGCCCTGTTGGACTACGTGGTCGAGCAGCTCGGGTTCGTGGGTCGCCCCGAGGGCATCCCCGCGCTCTCGACGCTGCTGCACCACCGCCGCGCGGCGGTGCGTCGCCTCGCGGTGGCGTCGCTGAAGAACGTGTTTCAACGCAGCCGCGACCCGAGGGTGCCGCCGTTGTTGGAGAGCGCGCTGCGAGACTCCAGCGGCGACGTGCGCGGCGAGGCGGCGACGGCCCTCGGAGAGATCAACGCACGGGGCTCCGTGGCGCTGCTGCAGCGGGCCTTCGACCGCAACGTGCCCGAGGCCAGCGTGTCGATCGGTCGTCTCGGCGACTGGGCGGCGTGTCAGCGCTTGATGGAGTCCATCGGCCGCATGCCGCTGTCGGTGCTCATTCCGGGCTTCGAGGCCTTCATGGCCCGCCGTGACCTCACCGACGACAACCGGCACACGATCGTCGAGACCCTCGTGTCGCGGTCGCCCACGCGCCCCGTGAAGGACTTTCTCCAGCGATGGGTGCAGGGCCTCCCGCCCAACGACCGCTCGCGGGCGCGGCAGCGCGCGTCGCTGGCCATTCGACAGATCCACGACGACGCCCCGGCGTCGGGAGGTGCGCAGTGAACCGTTCCCTTCGCACGGCGCTCCTTGCGCTGCCCCTGCTCGCGGCGTCGTGCATGCCGCCCATTCGCGTGTCGACGGCCTTCTCGTCGCGCTTCGGCGACAACGACCGCGCCAAGATCGCCACCGTGATGGAGCGCCTCGCGCGCGGTACGGCGCCCGTCGCCGACCGCACGGGGCTCCTCGCCGCGGTCATTCAGGGCGACACCCGCGCGGTTGCGCTCTACGACGTCGGCGCCCGTCGCGCGCTCTGGACGCAGCCCATGGCCGCGTCGAGCACGCCCGAGATCGTGGGCGACGCCGTGGTGGTCGAGGTCGGGTCGACGACCGTGATTCTTGACCTCGCCACGGGCGCGACGCGAGGGCGCTGGGAGCACACCGGGCTCGACCTCGTGGGCGCGTCACGCGACGGCGACACCCTGGTGCTCTGCGCCGCCTCGGGGCTCACGGGCGGCACCCGTCGCGCGGGGCGGGTCGTGGCCCTCGACGCGCGCACGGGCGCGACGCGCTGGTCGCACGACGTCGGCGGCCTCGTCGGTCGCCCCGCCGCGCGCGCAGGCCTCGCGTTCATCCCCTGGGACCGCCAGAGCATCGCGGTGCTCGACCTCGAGACGGGCGTCGAGCAGGCGCGCGTGCGCTCAACCGACGACGTGCTCTCGTGGGTCGCGTCGTTCCCCGACGGGATCTACTACGGCGGCCGCGGGATCTATCGCTTCGGCGCCGAGAGCGCCGCGGGCACCCGCGCGGGCAGCGCCTTTCTCGCGAACCCGCTCGAGGGCGTGCCGGGTGACCCGCTGATCTTCCGCGATGGATTCCTCGCGAACACCGGCTCGCGCACGGCGCGCGACAAGATCCAGTTCGGCTTCGCCACGCGGCCGGGCGAGGGGAGCCACGTCGCGCTGCAGGGCGACACGGTGGTGCTCGGGTACTACCACGACATCGTCGCGGTCGACGCCGCCTCGGGCGCCGTGCGCTGGGCGCAGCGCGTGGAGGAGGACATCGAGTCGCTCACGGTGACCGCCGCGGGGGTCTTCGTGGTGTCGGCCACGGGCAAGGTCCGCGGGCTGGAGCTCTCGACGGGCGCGGTGTCGACCGTGGCCGAGCTCGGCGCGAGCCTCGGCGCGGTGAACCTCTCGGCCGCGGGCCTCACGGTCCCCGCCGGGGGGACCGCGCCGGAGGGCTCGGTGCGCGAGCAGCTCGTGGCGATGGTGCGCGACGCCGACAACCGCCTCGTGCCGTTTCGCGCGTACCTCGTCGGGATGCTCGCGCGCATCGAGGACGAGAACGTCACCCACGACCTGCTCGACCTCTACACCCAGCGCTCGATCCCGGTGCAGCTCAAGCAGCGCATCGCCTCGGCGCTGCAGGCGCGCCGCAACGGCGCGTCGTTCCTGATCCAGGCCTTGCAGGAGCACTACGACTACCTTGAAGGTCGGCAGGCGCCCCCGCTGCAGGTGATCGCCCCGACGCTGGTGGCCATGGGCGCGCGCGAGGCGGTGCCGGGGCTGATCTCGCACCTGCTCGACCACGAGACCCCCATCGCCGCGCTGCCCGACGTGATCGCCGCGATCGGTGCGCTGGGGGAGGCGTCGTCGGTGCCCACGCTGCAGCGCTGGGTGCAGCTCTACCGCGCCGACACGACCTTTCGCGGCGAGAACGCCGTCGCGCTGAACACCGCCAACGACGCGATCTTTCGTCACGGCGACGCGGCCGCGCACGAGTGGCTCCGCGCCCGGGCGCAAGACACCTCGGTGCCCACCGAGGCGCGCACGCACATCGACGAGCTCTTCGCGCGGGCGGCCACCGACGCGCAGACACGCGCCTCGCAGGCCACCGAGAGCGAGCGGCAGGAGGCGCTGCAGACCGAGCTCAACCACCTCCGCGAGGCGCAGGCGGCGGTCCCCGCGCAGCTCAGCGACGAGGCCCTCGACGGCGTGTGGAACGCGCACCTCGACGCGCTCCGTGAGTGCGCGCAGGGCGCGGTGACGCGCAACCCCGCGCTGAACCAGATCCGCGTGGTGGTGACGCTCCGCGGGGACGTCCCGCGACCGCTGCTCCAGGCGACGCCGCCGCGCGAGGTCACCGCGCAGGACGGCACGCGCCGCCGGGCCACCGCGGACGAGTCCCTCGCGTGGGCGCAGGCGCAGCAGCAGCAGCTCGCGGCGCAGCACGCGCAGATCCGCCTCTCGACCTACGCCCCGAACGACCCGCAGCTGCGCACCTGCATGGACGCCGCGCTGCAGTCCATGGAGTTCCCGGCCTTTCGTGAGCTCCGACAGGAGTTCCGCCGGGTGATCGACACCCGCGGCGCGCGGGCCTCGGGCGCCGAGGGCGAGACCTACGCGGGCCTCGGGCTCGATCCGCAGGGCCGGGAGCTCCCCTGGTGGCTGGTGTCCGCGCCCACGCTCGCGGTGGAGAACCCGCCGCCCCCGGCGCCGGCGCCGATCCCCGGCGTGCGCACCACACCCGCGGTGCGTCCGAGCACACCGCCCACGGGCACACCACCCACAGGCGCACCGCCCACGGGCACACCGCCCACGGGCACACCGCCCACGGGCACGCCCCCTGCGGCGGGGCAGCGCCCCTGGTGGGAGGAGTGAGCCTCTCCGCGACGCACCACGGCACGGCGCGTCGCCCAGCGTCCGCAACGGATTTTCACCTTGCGATCCCCGGATCGTTGGCGCTATGAGGACCGACCTCTCAAACAGGTGGCAACCTCGGCAGGAGTATCGTCGTGAAGGAACTTGTTCGTTATCTGCTCGACAACATCCAGATCGATTTCCAGGGAGGGATCGACCTGGACACGATGCGGGAGTTCCTCCGCAAGGACGACAGCCACGACGCGCGCCTGCTCCTCCGCAAGCTGAACGACGACGGTGGGGTCGACGACCTGCTGTTGACCCTCGCGGACGTGCTGAAGCCGCAGATCACCCAGGGCATCACCGACCAGGTGATCCGCGACGAGATCGTGCAGTACGCCGACTCCTGATCGTCGCGCTCGGCGCTGCGGGCTGTGACCTCGGCGCGCCGCTCCCCTCCGAATCCCTCGCTCCCCTCCACATCACGCGCCTCGACCCTGCACCCCTCGACGGGGGCGTCAGTCGGCACCCACCGGGCGCGCCGCTGCGCTTCTCCGTTGACCGCCTGCTCGCGCCCTCCACGGTGCAGCGCGCGAACGTGCGGATCACCTCGGGGCCCTTCTCGGTCTACGGCGGCGTGCGCTTCGACCCGGCGCGCCGCGAGGTGCGCTTCGTGCCCAACGCGCCCGACCTGCGCCCGGGCCTCCGCTACGTCTTTCGCGTGTCTGAAGGGCTTCGCGCCTGGGACGGCGCGCCGCTCGCCACCCCGGTCGAGGTCCCCTTCGTGCCCGAGGGCCGCTACACCCCGCCGCCCGCGGACACCCCCTCGCTCCGCCGCACCGTCGCGCCCCTGCTCGCAGCGCGTTGCGCCACGTCGGGGTGTCACAGCGGCAACGCGCCCGCCATGGGCCTCGACCTGCGCGACGCCGACGCGCTCTTTCGCACGGCGGTGGGGCGGGTGGCGCGCGAGACCGCCAACGGGCGAACGCTGCCCGACTACACCGATCCTCGCTGGGGCGCGCTGCTGATCATCGACCCGGGCGACGCGCCGATGCAGGGCAGGCCCGAGTACAGCTACCTGATCTACAAGCTGATCGGCGATGGGCCGATGCGGGGCGCGGTGATGCCACCGGGCGCGAGGCTGTCGCCCGAGGAGATCTTCGCGATCTCAGATTGGATCGCCGCGGGCGCGCCGCGCGACTGATCCACGCGTTGCCTTGACACTGCGCGGAGCCGCGGGCTAGTCCCTCCCGCCATGTCGGGTTCACGGCTCTCACTCGCGTTGGTGCTGCTCGTTGGTGGATTGGGTCTCGGGGCGAGCTGCCGCAACAACCGCACACCCACGCCCGTGCAGGCGGAGGGTGACAGCGCGGCGCAGGTCACCCCCACCCCTGCAGCCGGCGGCAGCGTCACCGAGGTGCGCGGGCTCGAGCTCAGTGAGCTCAGCGCGGCGGAGCGCGAGACCTTCTGGGCCATCGCCAACGATGAGCTCTCGCCCTGCGGGGATCCGCACTCCATCGCCGTCTGCGCCCGTGATCGCCTGCCCTGTCGCAGCTGCCTGCCCGCGCTGCGGTTCCTCGCGCGCCGCGTGCGCGACGGCTTCCCGCGGGAGCAGCTCTCGGATCACCTCCGGCAGCGCTACGCGGCATCCTCGGTTGTGCAGATCCGCACCGAGGGCGCGCCCAGCCACGGCTCGGTGGCCGCGACGGTGACGGTGGTGGAGTTCAGCGACTACGAGTGCCCGCACTGCGCCGCGGCGATCCCGCTGCTGCGACAGATCGAGCGCGACCTCGAGGGGCGCATCCGCGTGGTGCACATGAACTTCCCGCTCAGCGGCCACCAGCATGCGATGCCCGCGGCCCGCGCCGCCCTCGCCGCAGGCCGCCAGGGGAAGTTCTGGGAGATGAACGACCTGCTCTTTCAGAACCAGCGCCACCTCGAGACCGCCGACATCGAGCGCTACGCGACGCAGCTCTCGCTCGACATGACCCGCTTCCGCGCCGACAGCGCATCACCCGAGATCGAGGCCCAGATCCAGGCTTCGCGGCGCGAAGGCGAGCGGCTGCAGATCAACGGCACGCCCACCATCTTCATCAACGGCCGCCGCTTCGAGCTCAACCTCGACCGCGAGTCGCTGCGCGAGTGGATTCAGGAAGAGCTCGACGCCGGCGGGGCGCGCTGAGTCGTTCTCTGGGGCTCGCCGGAGGGCGCCGCGAGCGCGGTGCCCTCGGGGCAAGGGATCAGCGACGGGGGGGCGCCTGCGAGCGTCGGGGTTCCGGTGCGAACTCCGCCGCGGCGGCGCGCTTGGACTGCGTCGAGAGGAACTCACCGAGCTGCGCGGCGACGTAGCTCAGCGCGTCGAGTTCGTCGGTCTCGAAGGCCGCCGCACCCGGCACCCGATGGACGCGCAGCAGGCCGAAGAGCCGATCGCGGAACATCGCCGGCGCGAACACACCGCCGCCCTCGCGAAAGTCGTCGTGAATCACATCGTCGGCGCCGCAAGCCGCCAGCGTGATACCCGCCTTGCGCTTCACCACCGTCGAGGCGACGCCTGCCTTGGCCCGCTCGCGTCGACCGACCACGCCGTCAGCGCCAAACGCCGAGTTCACCACGAACTCATCGCGGTCGATGTCGTAGAGCGAGACCGCGGCGAGATCGCACTGCAGGTGCTCCTGAAGGATCTGCACCACCTGCTTGCAGCCGGCGTCGGCGCTCTCCATGTGCGAGAGGTCCATCAGCGCGTCGAAGAGCTCCCCGAGGAGATCCTTGCCGCGAGGACGACGGGCGATGGTGCGCGGGGTGCGGCGGGGCCGCGCGCTCTCCACCACCGCGGGCGTCTCGCGCTCTCCAGAGGGAGCCGCGGCGTCGGTCGCGGCGGACGCCACGGTCGGGGGCTCCGAGGCCGTGGACGCCGCGGGCACCTCTGCGGTCGACGCGGGCAGCGCCTCTGGCGACGGAGGCGCACCCGCCGCCACATCCGCGGTCGGCGTGCCTCCCGAAGCCTCACGCGCAGCCGACGCGGGGGCCTCCGTGCTCGCGGGGGCGCTGGCTGCCTCCGGCACGGCGGCGAGGGTAGAGACGGTCTCCGCGGGTGTCTCGACCACCACCGTCGCCTCTGCGGGCGTCGCGGAGATCGCAGCCTCCACGGTCGGGGGCGGCAGCGTCGCCACGGTGGGCTCAAGCGGCGCGACCACGACGCTCTCGACGACAACCGCAGGGGCTTCGACCGCAGGGGGCACGACCACGGGTGCATCAACCACCGGGGGCACGACCACGGGTGCATCAACGACGGGTGCTTCAACCACCGGAGCCACGACCACGGATGCTTCAACCACCGGAGCCACGACCACGGATGCTTCAACCACCGGGGCCGCGACCACAGGAGCTTCGACCGCGGCGGCCACGAAGGACACCGAGGCCGCGGCAGGCGGGGCTGCAGGAGCATCGGTCGGCGCGGGCACGGCGGCGGTTTCGACCGGCGGGAGCACCGGCGCGGAGCGTTCCTCGGGCACGCTCGCCGACCCGGCGACGACAGCGCTCACGTCCACGGAGCCCGACGCATCGGTGTGGGCGGCGCCGTTCACCGGAGCGGCAGAGACCGTCGCGGGGTGTGTGACCTCGATGTCGCCACGCCAGTCCTTCCAGCGCACTTCAACGAGCGCCGGTCGCAGCGGCCGGGTCTCGAAGGTGTGATCGAACACCGCGACGACGGTGTAGCGGCCTCGCGGATGCGTCGCGAGCGAGCGGCGCAGCGCCATCACCGCGTGCCGTGCGATGAGCTCGGCGTCGCCAACGGCGGTACCCTCGGGGACCACAAAGACCCGCTCGCGATACGCGAGGGGATTGGACTCCGAGGGATCCTGATCGCGCTGGAAGAGCAGCGTCGGCGGCGCGAGGCCTCCGGGAAGCGCCTGGTGCTCACCGGACTCATCGACCGCGACGAGGCGGCCTTCGGTCAAGCGGGCAGGTGACACGCCGACCAGCGTCCCGTTGTGTCGCGTCCGCGCAGAGGGGGGCGCGTCGACGATCGCTGCGGCAGCGCCGGGCTCGGCGACCGCGGCGGGCTCGGGCGCCGGAGGGCTGAGCGGTTCCGACGTGGGCGACGTCAACGCATCGGCGTCAGCGCCGACCGCCGCCATCGGGGCCGGCGCGGCGGAGTTCGCCTCGGGCGCCGAGCCATCGTCGTCACGCGCGAGCGCAAAGGGCTGCGGCGCAGGAGCGGCCGGTGCGGCCTCGGGCGCCACCGCTGACGCGACCACGGGCACGCTGGCGGTCTCGACGGTGACCGCGCGAATGGGCCGGATCGTGTACCACTCGCGGTTGCTCAGATCGAGCACGCGCACGACGTTCTCGGCGTCGAACTCGCAGCGGAACTTCTTGATCGGCGAGCCGCCGCGCGCGTGGGTGAGGGCACCCGCCCACGAGTCTGCATCGACGGTGACAGTCGCGGCGGTGCCGCCGGAAGGAGCAGGGAGTTCGACGACCCAACGCATGGTGTTTCTCTCGGTCCGGACGGGCGAGTGCGACGTAACAGACCGTCGCTCGCCACGTCAAGGTAAGCCGCGGTACCTTGCGGCGCGTGCGCATCGCGCTGGTCTCCGTCGACCGTGACAACCCCATCGCCGAAGCCCTGCGCGACCTCGGCTGCGCGGCCCGAGAGCATGGCCCTCTGGCGCCTCCCGGCGAGGTCGTGCGCGGCGCCGACGCGCTCGTGGTCGATGGCGCCGACGACCTCGATCTCGCGCGCTTCATCCTTGATCGTTGCCGCGCCGCGGACCCAAGGCTCCCCACGCTGCTGGTGCTCTCGACCTCGCAGCTTGGACGGCTGGAGCCCGCGTGGCCCTTCGACGACTTCATCCTCCGGGGCTGCTCGCCCCACGAGCTCTACAAGCGCCTGCGGGTGATCGAGTGGCGCGCCAGCGAGTTCGCCCACGCCGAGCGGGTGAAGATCGGGGAGCTCGTCATCGACAGCGCCGCGCATGAGGTCCTGCTCTCGGGGCGGCGGATCCCCATGGCGCCCATGGAGTTCACCCTGCTCAGCTACCTCGCACGCAACCGCGACCGGGTCGTGGAGCGCGCGGCGCTGCTGCGAGAGGTCTGGGGGGTGAGGGTGGCGCAGACCCGCACGGTCGATGTGCATGTCCAGCGCCTGCGCGCGAAGCTCGCGCCCTCGGTGGGGATCGAGACCGTGCGCGGCGTGGGCTACCGTCTGGTGACCGGGCGCGGCGCGGGTGCCGCAGCCGAGGAGGAGAGCGGCGTATGACCGAGCGCATCGTTCGATTGGCGGTTTCGGCAGGATGCCCCTGCGGTGTAGGCCCCGAGGTCTCGGCGGCCGCCGCGCGCGCGCTCCTCGCCGAGGACCCAGACGTTCGCATCGCGCTCCATGGGGACGCAGGTGCGCTCGCCGAGCAGCTCGGTGCGCGCGCGCTGCCCGATCGCCTGGAGGTCATCGCGGCGTCGGCGCTGCCGGCCGACGAGCGATGTCACGGGCGGCCCGGCGCGGCGGCGGGGATCGCCCAGCTCGCGGCGATCGACCGCGCCACCGACGCGGTGCTCGCGGGGAGCGCCCACGCGCTGGTGACGGCGCCGGTGAGCAAGTCCGTGATCACCCGCGCGGGCGCGGCGTTTCAGGGTCACACCGAGCACCTCGCGGCGCGCGCGGGGGTGCCGCGGGTGGTGATGAGCTTCCTCGGCCCGCGACTGCGCGTCGCGCTGGTGACCACGCACGTCGCGATCGCGAAGCTCCCCGCGAAGATCTCCTCCGACCTCGTGCGCTTCACCGTCGTCACGGCCGCGCGCGCGCTGCAGCGGGACCTCGGCGTCGCGCGCCCTCGCCTCGTCGTGGCGGGGCTCAACCCCCACGCGGGCGAAGGCGGGATGTTCGGCGACGACGAGGCGCTGCGCATCGACCCCGGCGTGGCGCTCGCGCAGCGCGAGGTGCCCGAGGCGCAGATCGTCGGCGCGATGCCCGCGGAGTCAGCGTTTCGCCACGCCCGCGACGGGCGCTACGACCTCGTGGTGGCGATGTTCCACGACCAGGCGACGATCGCGTCGAAGCTCGTGGATTTCGGCGAGGCGGTGAACGTGACCCTCGGTCTGCCGTTCATTCGCACCAGCGTCGACCACGGCACCGCGTACGACATCGCCGGTCGAGGCGTGGCCGACCCGCAGGGGATGCTCGCCGCGCTCCGGCTCGCCGCGCGCATGGCGCGGACCCGCGCTCAGGTGGTGTTGCCGCCGCAGGAAGACCCTGCGCCCGCGGTGCACCCGAAGCAGTGACGATCCGTGGCGATGGCGCGGTTCGAGAGCGCGTCGGCGTCGAAGGTGAAGATGCTCCGGTGGCCCTCGGGCAGCACGGGCATGTCGAGCATCTGGTTGAAATCGCAGTCGTAGAGGGTGCCCTCCCACCCCACGGAGAGGGTGTTGCGGCACATCACCCCGGCGGCCGCGGCGGGGTTGAACGACTGCACCAGCGCGCTCATGTAGCGCTCGAGGTTCCCGCTCTCCACGAGCCACTCCAGGTAGCGGGAGATGGGCATGTTGTTGAGGCAGAAGAGCTCGTCGAAGACCACGCCGTGGCGGTCGCGCAGCGCGTCGCGAAACTCCCCTTCGAGCAGCGACTGATCGGCGAGGGTGAAGGCGCCCACGGGGTTCGCCACCAGCACCAACCGCAAGCCCGAGCGCCCGTCGCCGTAGCCCACCTCGTTGAGCCGCTGCAGCGCGCGAATGGACCGCTCGTAGACGCCGTCGCCGCGCTGCCGGTCGGTGGGGCCGCCGAGGTAGTGCGGGAGCGATGCGACCACCTCCACCTGGTGCGCCGCAAAGAACGCCGGGAGGTCCTCGCCCGCGGGGTTCTCGATCACCGTGAGGTTGCAGCGGTCGATCACGTGTCGGCCCAGCGCGCGCGCCTCGCGCACGAACCAGCGAAACTCGGGGTTGAGCTCCGGCGCCCCGCCCGTGATGTCCACCGTCGGGATCTCGCTGCGGCGCAACACGTCGAGGCACGCCTCGAAGACCGCGCGGGGCATGACCTCTCGCCGGTCGGGCCCCGCGTCGACGTGGCAGTGACGACACGTCTGGTTGCACAGCCGCCCCACGTTCACCTGCAGCACCTGCACGCCGACCGCGCGCAGGCCGCCGCGCATCGTGCGGGCCACCGAGGTCTCGAACTCGTCGACGAGTGGGAGCGAGCGCAGCAGCGCGCGCTGCGCCGCGGGAGGTGCCAGCGGGGACCCTCGGGCGACGAGCGAGCGCGTGGGGGCGCGACGCGCGGTCGCGGCGAGCTCCGTCACATCCCGCTCTGCTTGTCGACGTTGTGGGCCACCAGGGCGTGCGCCATGGTGATGCCCGCGCGAAGCGACGCCGCCGCGTGCGCGGCCTCGGCGAGGTGCTCCATGCCCATGCCCAGTGACTGCGCCTGCGACGTATACGAGTGGATGCAGTACGGGCACTTCTCGGTGAGCGACACCGCGAAGCCGATGAGCACCTTCTCGCGCTTGGTCAGAAGCCCGGGCTGAAACGCCGCGCCGTAGTACTTCTCGAAGAGGTCCCACAGTTCGGGGTGATGGGCCTTGAGGTCGCCGAAGTGGGCGAGGTCTTGATCGTCGAAATACGCGCTCATGATTCTCCTGCGCTCCGTGAGATGCCGCGGGCGGGGCCGCGGTCGCGACCGAGGCGCAGCGGAACCAACCCGTGGCCCGCGTCGGTCTGCTCCAGCGAGAGCACGCCCCGGGGACAGACCTCGGCGCACATGCCGCACCCCACGCAGCTCGCCCGCGTGAAGCTCTGGTTCGCCTGCGCATACGCGCGCACGTCGATGCCCATCTCACAGTAGGTCGTGCACATCCCGCAAGAGATGCACATGTCGGCCTTCACCCGGATGCGGTAGCGGCCGAGCTTCTGCACCAGGCCCAGCATCGCCGCCATGGGGCAGAAGTTTCGGCACCACTGCCGCGTGCCGCCCAGGGGGTAGAGCCCCACGCCGATGGCGCCGCTGAGCACCGCGGTCACCACCACGCCGTAGTAGTACCGGGCCTTGGCCGCGGCCGTGACGATCGCGCCGCTGCGCAGGGCCTCCTGCACGGGGTACGACGACGGCGCGCCCGATCCCCCCCACCACACCCCGCTGACGCGGCTCTCGGGCGCCACCCACGACGCGAGCACCACGAGCAGCGTCGTCAGCACCGCGAGCACCAGCGTGACGTGGATCGACACGCGCTCGAAGCGCCACGCCGACGAGCCCTTCTGCGAGAGGTGACGCCACGGCTCCCCCGCCGTGTTCGCGAGCCCGCCGCAGCCGCACACCCAGGAGCAGTACCAGCGCTTGCCGAAGAAGAAGCCCATCACCGGCACCAGCACCAGCGAGCCCACGAAGCTCCAGAACACGAAGGGCGCCGGGTCGCGCAGGATGCTGTCGGGGTAGAACGCGTCGATCTTCAGCGGCCAGAAGTACGAGAGGTAGAACGAGGGCTGCGCGAACATCGCGAGCAGCACGGGCACCGTGAAGCCGAAGCTCACCTGCACGCCCATCACCACCAGCGTGCGCACGACCTGGTAGCGGTTGTGCGCGTACCGTCCGAGCACGAAGACCCCACCCGCCGTGACGGCCATGGAGTAGAGCAGCCCATAGAGCGACCACTTGCTGTCGAGGCCCGCGTAGAGCAGCGACGCGAACGCGCGCAGCGAGCGCTCGCCGGTCGGCACCGCCGCGGGCGCGAGGGCGTGGGTGCCGTAGAGCAGCACGAGCAGCGCGCCGTACACCGCGACGAGGGGGAGCGTCAGCGCCTGCAGCACCCGCGCGCGATCTCCCCAGGCACGCAGTACCCCCCGCGCTCCGACCGCGAAGAGCGCTGCGGAGAGCCCGAGGCTCACGACCAACGCGCCCGTGGACCACCCTGCGCCGGGCGCGGGCAGGAGGTGTCGTCCGCCCTGCGCGGCGGGCTCGAGGACGTTCGCCGCGAGGGCCGAACCGTAGAGCGTGCCCAGGGTCAACACCGCGCTCTTCGCGCCCGTGCGCAGCGCGTCGCGACGGTCGGGGTCGAGCAGTGCGCCCTCGGCGTCGCGCGCGCGGAAGTACGCCGAGGCGCCGCCGACCACGGCGCCCACCAACGCCGCGAGGAGCAGCGCGCGACCGCCCGGGACGGTGAGACGCACCAGGGCGTCGCCCGCGAGGGCGTCGAAGGAGCCCGGGTTCTGCACCGGGCGCGCGGCCCCGGCCCACCACGCGAGGCGCTTCACCTCAGCGCTGAGGTAGAGCCCGAAGTAGAAGCTCAGCAGCGCGCCCGCGGTGAGCCAGGCGGTGACGCCGCGGTGGGTCACGTCGTGCTGGAGCCACCCGAGGGAACCAGCGCGCCTCACGCGGACCTCGCGGACTGCGCGCGGCCCACGACGGCGAGCGGGCGCGCGTCGAAGGCCCCCAGCGGCGCGCGGCCGAACTCCACGTCGAACTGCGCCTCCGCGAGGTGCGCGAGGACCCAGTCCAGGCGACGCTCCTCGTCGATCCAGCGGGTGAGGGCGGCGTGGTCCCACCGCGAGCCGAGCATGTTGAAGCCCACGACGCGGCCGTCGACGTGCGCGATGCGCTGGCTGATCGCCCGCGCGGGGTGGCGGCGGTAGACGCTCTGCGCGTGCGACGGGAGGTCGAGCAGGTCGCCCGCGGTGGTGTACTCAATCTCGAAGAACTTCGCGCTGTTGAAGAAGGTCGGGGGACGGTAGGCGTGAGGCTTGCCGCTCATGTTCTCTCCCGCGAGCGCGCCCTGCCGCTTCGCCGAATACCAGATGGTCTCGAGCTTCGTGCCGCCGCCGGGCACATCAAACTCCGCACAGTCCCCCGCGGACCACACCCCCGGCAACGACGTGCGCAGCGTCTCGTCGACGCGCACGCCGCGGGCGAGGGCGGGCGGCGTGGTCACCTTGTGCAGCCAGCGCACCCCGGGCTCCACCCCGATGCAGCCCCCCACGAGCTGGGCGGGGACCACCTCGCCCCCGCGCAGCACCACCCGCGCGCAGCGCCCCTCGGCGTCGACCTCGATGCGCTCCGCCTCCGCCCCGAGGCGCAGGTCCACCCCGTGCGCGCGGAGGTGCGCGGCGATCATCGCGCCCTCCTCCTCGCAGAGCGCCGCGGGCCAGTACCAGGGCTCGCGCACCAGGAAGGTGGTCTTCACGCCGTGGTGCAGCAGGCACTCCACGAGCTCCACCCCGATGAGCCCGCCGCCGATGACCACGGCCTCGCGGGTCGATGGGATCCAGCGCTCGCACGCGTCGAGGTCCTGCATCGAGACGAAGCCCACGACGCCCTGCGCGCGGTCGGTGCCCTCCACCGGGAGCCGCCGCGGGACCGACCCCGTGGCGAGCAGGAGCTTGTCCCAGCGCAGCACCTGCCCGTCGTCGAGGGTCACCGTGCGCGCGTTGGCGTCGAGGTCCGTCGCGCGCCCCTGCACCCGCGCGATGCCCTTGGCCGACCAGCTCGCCCGCTCGAAGGGCTCGAGGTCGCGCCGGGTCATGCGGTTCATGAGCGCGTACATCAGCGCGGTGCGCGAGAAAAAGTAGGGCGACTCGGCGCTCAGCAGGGTCAGCCGCGCGTCGCTCCGCGCACGCACGGTGAGCGCGGCCGTGGCGCCCGCGACGCCGTTGCCGATGATCAGGACCTCGTCTGCCATGTCGCTCCTTGAGACGGGGCTACGCCGTCACCGTCGCGACGGTAACGCGGCCCTCTCCGATGCGCGCGGTCGTCTCGACGTGGCACCCTGCGTCGCGATGGAACCGATCCGCGTGCGCGGCGCGCGCGTACACAACCTCAAGAACCTCGACCTCGACATCCCCCGCAATGCCCTCGTGGTGATCACCGGGCCCTCGGGGTGCGGCAAGAGCTCCCTGGCCTTCGACACCCTCTTCGCCGAGGGCCGGCGGCGCTACATCGAATCGCTGAGCGTGTCGGCGCGGCGTGCGCTGGGCGGTGCGGCCCGCCCGGACGTCGACCTCATCGACGGGCTCTCCCCGGCCATCGCGGTCTCGCAGGGCGCCGTGGGGCGCTCGCCCCGCAGCACGGTCGGGACCATCACCGAGGTCGACGACCACCTCCGTCTGCTCCTCGCGCGCATCGGCGCGGTGTCGTGCCCCGGCTGCGGTGAGCCCGTCGAGGCGCGCACCCCCTCGGAGATCGTCGACGAGGTCATGGGCCTGGGGGAGGGGACGCGGGTGATGATCCTCGCGCCCTGGCGGCGCGCGCACACCGGCGACCTCACCGGCCCGTTGCAAACGTTGCAGCGCGACGGATTCGTGCGGGTGCGCGTCGACGGCGAGGTGGTGGCCCTCGACGAGCTCCCGCCCCTCGATCCCGCGCGTCCGCACGACGTCGACGTGGTGGTCGACCGCATCGCGGTGCGCGCCAACGCCCGCGCCCGCACCCTCGACGCGGTGGAGCTCGCGCTGCGCGTCGGCAACAGCACCGTCACGGTGGCGGTGCATGGTGGTGAGACCTGGGTGCGTACGACCCGGTTTGCGTGCGCGCGCTGCGGACGGGTGATGCCCGACGTCACCCCGTCGCTGTTCTCGTTCAACAGCCCCGCGGGGCAGTGCGCGCGATGCGTGGGCCTCGGGGTGGAACGCGACACCGAGACCGGGGTGAAGGACCCGACGCGCTCGCTCCGCGGCGGCGCCGTGCCCTCGTGGAAGAAGTCGCTCCCCGAGTCCCTCTCGCGCTACGCCGCGAGCCTCGGCGTGGACCTCGACGCGCCCTGGAACGAGCTGCCCCCGCGCGCCCGCGAAGAGCTTCTCCTCGGCGACGGCGACCTCTGGCCCGGCATCGACGCGCTCCTGCGCGCGGGCGAAGGCGAAGACGACCCGTCGCCCCCCGGGCGCTTCGAGGCGGCGCGACCGTGTGCGCTCTGCGCGGGCGCGCGGCTGCGTCCCGAGGCGCTCTGCGTGCGCATCGCGGGCGCGAACCTCGCCGACCTCTCGCAGGTGCCCCTGTCGGAGCTCCGGGAGCAGCTCCGCGCGGTGCAGGTGCCGCGGAGGCACGCCGAGGTCGCCGCGCGGGTGCTCACCGAGATCCTGGTGCGACTGGACTACCTCACGCACGTGGGCGTCGGGTACCTCACGCTGGCCCGCGCCGCGCCGAGCTTGTCGACGGGGGAGGGGCAGCGCGTGCGCCTCGCCACGCAGCTCGGCGGCGGGCTCAGCGGGGTGCTCTACGTGCTCGACGAGCCGTGCCGGGGGCTACATCCCACCGACCGCGCGCGGCTCCGCGAGGCCCTGCACGCACTGGTGCGCGCGGGCAACGCGGTGGTGGTGGTGGAGCACGACCTCGACACCGTGCGCGCCGCGGCGCACGTGGTGGACATGGGCCCGGGCGCAGGTCCCCTCGGCGGCGAGGTGCTCGCGCAGGGGACCGTCGAGGACATCCTCGCCGCGCCCCGGTCGGTGACGGGCCCGTGGCTCTCGGGCGCGCGGCGGCTCCGTCGCTCACGCTGCGCGACGCGCGCACGCACAACCTCCGCGGGGTCACCGCGCGCTTCCCGCTGGGCGCGCTCACCGTCGTCACGGGGGTCTCGGGCAGCGGCAAGAGCTCGCTGGTGCTCGGCGCGCTGGTGCCCGCGGTGCGGGCGGTGATCGCGGGCGCGCGGGGGGAGACCCTCGGCCTCGACGGCGCATCGGCGGTGCAGCGACTCGTCGCGCTCGATGCCTCGCCCCTCGGCCGCAGCGCGCGCTCCACGCCGGCGACGCTGCTCGGCGTGCTCGACCCGCTGCGGGACCTCTTCGCGGCGCTGCCCGAGGCGAAGGCCCGGGGCTACCGCGCGGCGCGGTTCAGCTACAACGCCCGCGGGGGGCGCTGCGAGCGCTGCCGCGGCGACGGCGTGCTGCGGGTCGCGATGGAGTTCCTCGCCGACGTCACGCTCCCGTGTGACGCCTGCGGGGGCAGGCGCTACGAGCCCGAGACGCTCGCGGTGACCTGGCGGGGGATGTCCATCGCCGACGTGCTCGACCTCACCGTCGACGCGGCGCTGGCGCAGTTCGAGGCGCACCCCAAGATCCGCGCGCCGCTGCGGGCGCTGCACGACGTGGGGGTGGGCTACCTCCGGCTGGCGCAGCCCTCGGCGACGCTCTCGGGGGGCGAGGCGCAGCGGGTGCGGCTCGCGCGGGAGCTCGTGCGGCGCACCACCGCGGGCACCCTCTACGTGCTTGATGAGCCCACGGCGGGGCTCCACCGGAGCGACGTCGAGGCCGTGATGCACCTGCTCGGCGGGCTCGTCGACGACGGCGCGACGGTGGTGATCATCGAGCACGACCCCGCGGTGATCGCCCTCGCGGACCACGTCATCGACCTCGGTCCGGGCGCGGGCCCTGACGGCGGAACGCTCCTCTGGCAGGGCGGCGTCGCGGGGCTGCAGGGCGTTCCGGGCTCTCGCACCGCCGAGGCGCTGCGCGCACACCTCGGCGCTTGACCGCGGCCCGCGGTGTCGGATTCCATCCGCGACCCCCATGAACTTCGAGACCCCCGAGAGCGTGACGGCGATTCTTCAGAGCGTGCGGGAGTTCTGCGCGCGCGCGGTGGCCCCCGAGGCGCGGCGGTGGGACGAGGCGGCGATGCTCCCCGAGACCCTCCTGCAGGGCTTCGCCGAGCTCGGGCTCTGCGCGGTGCTGGTGCCCGAGGCGCAGGGAGGCCTTGGCCTCGACGCCCTCACCCTCGCGGCCACGCTCGAGACCGTCGCGCGCCACGACGGCGCCGCGGCGTGGGCCCTCGCGACCGTCGCGGGACCGTGTGTCCCCGCGATTCGTGACCACCTCGGCGACCTCCTGCGCGACGGCTTCCTCGGCGGCGTGGCCTCTGGCGAGGCTCGGGTGACCCACACCCTGGGCGCCCTTGGGGCAGACCAGACCCTCTGCGCCGCAACGCGATCGGGCGAACAGTGGGTGCTTCGCGGTGAGCTCGCGGCGCTCCCGCTGGGGCGCCTCGCGACGCACGTGCTCTGCCGCGCGACGACGCCCGAGGGACCGACGGCCTTTCTGCTCCCCACCCGCGCGCCCGGCGCGGTGTGGACCGCCCGCACGCACACCCTCGGGCTCCGCGCGTGCACCCACGACACGCTGTGCCTCGAAGACCTCACGGTGATGGACCTGCAGCGGCTTGGTCCCGTGGGGGAGGCCGACGCGGTGCTCGCGCCTGCGCGCGCCCTGCATGACCTTGGGGTCGCGGCGATCGCGCTGGGCGTGGGCGAGGGGGCGTTGGCGGCGGCGGTGTCGTACGCGCGCGACCGACGGCAGTTCGGCAAGCCCATCGGGGACCTGCAGGCGATCCAGTGGATGCTCGCCGACAGCCGCACCGAGCTCGACGCCGCGCGCATGCTGGTGGAACAGGCCGCGCTCACGGGGGACGCGGGGGATGCGACCATGGCCCGACGCACCGCGGGGCCGGCGGCGACGCGGGCGTGTCACCGCGCGCTGCAGGTGCACGGTGGGTACGGCTACACCCGGGAGTTCCCTGTGGAGCGCGCGCTGCGCGACGCGCGGATGTGCGAGATCGAAGACGCCCCCGAGGCCCGCACCGCGGCGGCGCTGCACCGCGCGGAATCCTCGGCGCCCCGCGCGGGGGATTGTTAGGATCTCCGCCCGACATGCGTGCAACTCGGCTCATCGCCGCGACGGTGCTCGCCTTCCTCTGGCTGGGCGTCAGCCTCCTACCCTGGACGACCCTCTCGGCGCTCGTCGCCGGCGCGGTCACCCTCGCGGTGGTGGGCTTCGCGGCGGTCTATGAGCGTCGGCACACCGCGGGCAGCGCGGAGTCGCGGCGGGTGGCGCTGAGCGACGCGCTGCAGTCGCGCCTGCGCACCCTCTCCCACGCGCAACAACGCGCGGCCCAGTCGGTTGAAGACGACTGTCGCGAGGCCGTGGCGCGGCTCACCGGCGCGCTCCCCGGGAAGTCCGCGCGCGAGGCCCTCGACGCGCTGCCGTGGATCCTCGTGATGGGCGTACCCGGCTCGGGCCGCAGCACGATGCTCGCGAGCTCGGGGATTCCCTTCGGCTACGTCACCCCGCCCACCGGCGCGCAGGGACCGCGCTCGGTGCGCTGGTGGCTCACCGACCGGGCCGCGTTCATCGACACTGCGGGCGCGCACGTCGCGGGTGAGGCGGGGCACGCCGAGTGGCTCACGCTGCTGCGCACCCTGGAGTCCCTGCGGCCCGCGCAGCCGGTGCATGGTGTGGTGGTCACGGTGTCGGCCGACATGCTCGCCAACGGACGTCCCGAGGACCTCGACGGCTGGTCCCGTCGGCTGCGCGAGCGGCTCGACGAGGTGAGTGGCCTGCTCGGGGTGGACGTGCCGGTGCATCTCCTGGTGACCCGCTGCGACATGATCCCGGGCTTCGCGGAGTTCTTCGCCGACGTGCGTGAGGCCGAGCGCGCGCAGGTGTGGGGCTTCACCCTCCCGCTGGGCGGCGCGGCCACCCCCGCCATCGAGCGGATCACCGCGGAGCTTCAGCACATCCTCCGCGTGCTCTCGCAGCGCAGCGTGCGCCGCGCGAACGTGCGCGACCCGCTGGAGTCTCGCCTCGCGGCGTTCCAGTTCCCGCTGTGGTTCGCGGCCTTTCGCCCGAACCTGTTGCAGGTCGCGGCGACACTCTTCGCGCAGAACCGCTTCCAAGACGCGCTGCTCGCGCGGGGCGTGTGGTTCACCAGCGCGGCCGAGGCCCGGGGCTACCACGCGGGCACGGGCGCGCAGTCGGGCCGCGGATACTTCCTGCGCGAGGTGCTCTCCACGCACGTCGCGGGCGACGCCAACCTCGCGGTGCCCTCGGCCGCGGAGCTGCGGCGACGGCTGCACCAGCGGCTGCTGCTCGCGGCCCCGCTGCTGTGTGGCGCGGCGCTCACCGCGGCGCTCGCGCTCACCGCGTACCAGGCCAACCGGGCGCTGCTGACCGATTTCACCACCGCGCTGAACGCGGCCGCCTCGGCGCGCACGCCCATGCCCGTGGCCACGCTCGAAGGGCTCCGCGCGCGCACCGCGGAGCTCAGGGAGCACGTCGAGAAGGGGCCACCGCGCTGGCTGCGCATGGGGATGTTCGTGGGCGACCGCGTGGCCCCGCGCGCGTCGACGGCCTTCGCGGTCTACGCCCTGCGCGACATGGTGCGCGGCGCGCTGGAGACCGAGCGTCGCGAGCTCACCGAGCACCTCGGTGCGGTGAGCACACGCCCGCCCTCCGACGCCGCGACGGAGTCGGCGCGCAACAACCTCCGGGCGTACCAGCTCCTCACCACCCCGCGGCTGCTGGGGGACGCCGATCCGCGCACCGCCGACGAGGCCGCGTGGCTCGCGGCGCGGCTGACGGAGCGGTGGTCCGCAACGCATCGCGAGGCCACACCCGACGAGCTCGCGCAGGTGTTGGCGTGCGCGCGGCTGTACGTATCCGCGCTGGCCGATGATCCTCGGCTCGGCACCCCGCGGGACCTCCAGCTTGTGTCGCGCGCGACGACGTTGCTGCGCCGGCCGTAGCCGCTGGGGGCGCTCACACCCCGCGGAGCAATCCCCGCCAGGCCCGCACCGCGGCCGACTGGTTGGGGACCTCCACGAAGCGCAGCAGGTCGTCGAGGTCGAGCGCCGGGAGCAGCGCGCTGCGAGGGGCGCGCAGGTACGCGCCGTCGCGAAGAACGTGCACCGAGAGAGCCCCGGCCTGCCAGACCCAGACCTCACCGACCCCCAGGGACGCATAGATCGCGAGCTTGTCGACGCCGCCCGAGGTCCACACCACCTCGATGGCGAGGTCGGGGACGTCTCGGGGCTGGGCGCCGACGACGTAACGCTCGTCGGGCTCCACGGCGCGCTGTGCGGCCGCGCCCTCCAGCGTCCACGAGCCGTACGACTGCAGGTCGACGCCGCGCTCTTCGGCCCACGCTTCGAGCAGTCGTCCGAGCTGCGACTTGATCGCCTCGTGGTTGCGACTCGGGCGCGTGAGTTCCAGCTCTCCATCGAGGAACGCGATGCGCGGGATCGAGCGATCACCACGCATCGCCCGCAGTGCCTCGTGCTGCGCCCAGCTCAGGTCGTGGAGCATCACGATGTCGTCGTGCCCCAACGCGGGGAGGTGCGCAGGTGCGCGGGTCATGGCGTCACCGTGCCGCGCCCCCCGCGATTCGTAAAGCACGCGAGTCCGGACAAGATATGTCCGCGCTGGAGTTGCAGTCTTCGGGACGCCCCCACGCGCAGCCGGGGATGGACCCGTCGCGCGCTCAATCGGGGACTTCTCGCTGCAGGCCCCCGCGCAGGTGGGGATGGCTACTCCGCGACTTACAGACTCCGCAACTTACAGACTCCGGTACTTACAGATTCCAGCCCCGCGCATGCGCAACTGGACCGCTGATCCGTCGATCAATCCCTCGATCGCAGCGCTCCGTGCCCGGGCGGCGCCGGATCTTGCACATGGCGTTTGTCAGATGGGGGGCTTGACCAGCGTCTTGGGCTCACGTGTGCTGCGCCTCGCGGGGAACGAAATTTCATTGGCGGGATCGTCGCGTCGAACGTGACCTTCCTGTCAGTTCGGAGCTGTTCATGCGG
>JBILLI010000575.1:0-5024 GCA_044376155.1 Polyangiales bacterium | reverse complement strand
CCGAGGAGGACGCCGACGAAGACGGCGAGCCCGACGACTTCGAGCGGGCCAACGGCTCGAACCCCGCCTCGGCCGACTCGAAGGGCGCCGACGGCGACGACGACGACGTGCCCGACTGGCTCGACTACGACAACGTCATGGCCGCCCGGGCCCGCGGGCGACAGAGCGCCGTGCCCGCGAACTCCGTCGACTGCAACACCAACTCCCGCGGCGGCAACCGCATCTGATCCCCACGCGCGTCACGGCCCGGTCCACGCCGCGTGGCGGAGGTGGCCCCGGTCGGAGCGCGCGACCACCGACCCGTCGGGCGCGATCAACACCGCCACGCCGCGCCACGCCGCGCGCGCCACCGCCACGCCGCGCTCCGCCGCGACCAGCGCGCTCACCGACACCATGAGCTCGCGCCCCACCGCGGTGCCCCCCACGATGCTGTCGCCCGCGGGCACGAGGAGCAGCTCGACGCCCGGCGGGGTGGCCTCGGCGACGCGCGCGCGGTCGAGCAGCTCGAGGCACACCAGCACCCCCACGGCGCGGCCCGCCATGCGCGTCACGGGCGTGATCTCGCCGGGCACGTAGCGGGGCACCCGGGGGAGCATGTAGCCCAGCAGCGGCGCCTCGCCGACGAGCATGAGCCTGCGCTTGGCGCGCATCCAGCGCACCTCGCCGTCGGCGTCGACCGCGGCGGCGACGTTCTGCACGCGCCCCGGGAGCCGGCTGTACGCGCCGATGAGGTGCGCCGCCCGCCCGTCGCCGCGCATCAACGGCGGCAGGCGCACACCCGTAACCTCGCCCTCCCGCGCGATGGCGAGGTCGCGGCGCTGGGAGGTCTCGGGCCACACGATGAGCTCGGCGCCGTCGATGGGCGCGAGCGCCGCGACGTGGCGGCTCAACCGCAGCGCGACCACGCCGCGCAGGGCCTCGGTCCCCCGGCGCCGCGGGGGGATCCCACACGCGAGCGCGGCCGTCAGCGCGCAGCCCGCGAGCCACGCGCCGCGCGACCGGCCCTCGCGCGCGAAGGCCGCGCCCACCGACGCGCCCCAGGCCAGCGCGAGCAGCGCGGTGGGGGTGTAGCCCAGCCACGCGACGGCGTGGAGCACCGCCGGGGTGCGCCCTTGCGTGAGCAGCCAGGCGTCGAGCGGGAGGTGCGTGGCCGCGTCCCAGAGCCCCTCGCCCAGGAGCCACGCGGGCGGCAGCCAGAGCGGGACGTACGCCGGCGCGCGGCGCCAACCCAGCGCGACGAGCGCCACCGGCGCGCGGTCGAAGAGCGACACCGCGATGACCACCCCGGTCGCCCAACGGCTCGCGCTGTGCGGGTCGACGTAGGCGCTGAAGCCGTCCCACAGAAAGAACAGGCGCATCGAGGAGGTGAGCAGGGCGCCGGCGAAGATCCCGAGGGCGCGTTCCTCGCGCGAGGCGTCGCGCGCGAGCCCGTACGCGGTGAGCGCAAGGCCGGCCCACGCGAGCAGGGGAGACTGCACCCCGACCCCGAGCGCGACGCCTCCGATCAGCAGCGACAGCGCCACGCGGGGGAGCAAGACGCGCCCGGTGCCCGCCTCACGAGGCACGCGCGTGCGCCAGCGCCACGCGAGGCCCAGCACCCCCCCCGCGACGGCGCCGGGGACGTGCGCGTGCCAGCCCGCGCTGGGACGTCCGCCGAGGGCGGGGAGCAGCTCGGTGAACGCGAGGAAGGCCGCGGCGGCGGCGGGCACGAGCACGCGGGCGCGGGGCGAGGCGTCGCGGGCGCCGGCCCAGAGCGCGCCACACAGCGCCACGAGGCCCGCGCCGAGGCCCGAGGCGCCGTAGAGGTCCCGCGGGTCGAGGGCGTGAAAGCCCGCGCTCGCGGCGATGGTCAACAGCAGCGCGGCGACCAAAGTGGCGCGGGGACCCACGCGCCGCTCGACGCCCGCGCCGGCGAGCGCGAGCACCGCGAGGTTGGCCACGAGGTGCGCGCGGTCGGCGTGGACGAAGGCGTAGCTGACGAAGTGCCACCACCGCGGGTGTTGGCCATCGAGGACCCAGCGTGGGGGCAGCGCCTCAGGGCCGAACCCGGCCTGCACGCGGGTGTGCACATCGAGGGCGAAGGCCAGCGCGAGGCTCGCCGTGAGACCCGCGGTGGCGTGGGGCCAGCGGTGGTGAGAGGGTCGTGTCACCCGACGCCGCCCGGGGCACCGGGCGCGCTCGCCCGGCGTTGAGTCTCCCCATCGTCGGGCTGGTCTCGCATGCGCGCGATGTCCCGCCGCGGCGCGGTCTTCGTCGCCGCGGGGGCGGCGCGATCATGCAGCGCGATGGGCCTGTCTGCACGCCGAAAGGCCTTCGAAACTGCTGCGGTCGCGGCGCGCCCCGGTGCTACCCTGGTCGGGTTCAGCATGACGGCGCGCCGCGTGACAGACCGCCCCGCGCACGAGGACCGCCGCTGGCGCGCCTCGTTTCACGCGTGGATCGAGCGCGGGCTGTGGGACTCCTCCCTCGCCTCGGCCGAGGACCTCGCGGCGTTTCACGCGCACACCGAGGCCAACGCGCGCCGCACGCTGGTGTGGATGACGGCGCTGCTCTCGGGGTTCAACGTCGCGTTCTGGGCCACCGACGCGTGGGTCTTTCGCGCGCTCCCGGGGGTCGCCGACGCGATCGCCGAGGCCCGCGCGGGGCTGCTCGCCCTGTCGCTGCTGACGGGTCTGGCGCTGTGGCTCCGCCGCGTGCCGACCTATCCCCTGGGGATCACCGCGGGCCTGGTGGTGTGTGTGCTCACCGCGCGCACCCTCGGTCACCTCGGCGGGCCCGCGACCCCGTGGTTTCACTTCCTCTACACCTACGCCCTCGCGCCCGCGCTCACGTGGTTCCGGCCGCTGCGGCGCCTGGCGGTGAACGCCCTCGTCGCCGCGGTGTGCCTCGCGGGATACTTCGGCCCGCACCCGGACTACCTCCGCGACCCCTACGCCCCCACGAGCGTCGCCCACTTCGGCTACGTGCTCACCATGAGCGTGGCGGTGGGGTGGGCCGCCGACTCGGTGCGGATCCGCTTCTTTCTCGCGCAGCGCGCGCTGGTCGCGGAGCGGGCCTCACTCGCCGCGCGGGTCGACGAGGCCACCGCCGCGCTGCGCCGCCTCGCGCTGCACCTCGACGACGTGCAGGACCGCGAGCGCGCGCGCATCGCCCGCGAGCTCCACGACGAGTTCGGCCAGTCGATGACCGCGCTGCGCGTGGTGCTCAAGACCGCGCGGGACCGCTTCGCGGTCACCCCGACCGCCATCGGCCCGAACCTCGAGCAGATCGCCGCGCTGCTGCACCGGCTCACGGAGGACACCCGGCGCCTCGTGCGCGAGATGCGCCCGCAGGTGATCGACGACCTCGGCCTCGTGCCGGGGCTGGAGTGGCTCCGCGCCGCCACCGAAGCGCGCGGCGTGCCATGTGCGCTGACGGTGCAGGGGGACCTCGCGGGGCTCCCGGCGCCCGCGGTGACCGCGGCGTTTCGCTGCGCGCAGGAGGCCCTCACGAACGTGGTCAAGCACGCGCGGGCGACGCGGGTGACGGTGCTCGTCGCGCGCGAGGGCCGCGCGCTCACGCTCTCGGTGGACGACGACGGCGACGGCTTCGACCCCGCGGAGATTTCGCCCGACAGCTTCGGCATCCAGGGGATGCACGAGCGCGCCCGGGCCCTCGGCGGCGCGCTGCAGGTGCGCTCCCGACGCCCCGGCGGCACGACGCTGCGGCTGTCGCTCCCCCTCGACGGCGAGGCGCCCGCGTGATTCGGGTCTTCATCGCCGACGACCACGGCGTGGTGCGCGCGGGGGTGCGGGCGCTGCTCGCGTCGCAGCCGACGCTGGAGGTGGTGGGCGAGGCCGACTCCGTCGACGGCGTCATGGACTTCTTCTCCCGCGCCGACCGCGACGCCGACGTGCTGGTGCTCGACCTCTCGCTGCGCGGCGGGAGCGGCGTCGAGGTCCTGCGCCGCGTGCGCGCCCTGCGCCCCCGGCTCGCCGTGCTCGTGCACACGATGTACGCCGAGTCGCAGTACGCCGCGCGCATGCGCGCCGAGGGCGCCGCGGGCTTTCTCTGCAAGGACCGCTCAGAGGACCTGCTCGTGGAGGCCGTGCTCACCGTCGCCCGCCGCGGCGAGTTCTTCTCCGCGGCGGAGCTCCCGCGCGCCCCCGCGGGCGGGCACCACGACCTCACCGCGCGCGAGCTGCAGGTCTTCATGATGCTCGCGGCGGGTACGTCGGTGAGCGAGGTCGCGCACACCCTCGGGCTCAGCATGAGCACCGTCAGCACGCACGTCGGGCGCATTCGCGCGAAGCTCGGCGCGCAGACCGTCGGCGAGATCGTCGCGTACGCGCACCGCCACGGGCTCGTCGGGTAGCGGACCCTCAGGCCGGCGCGCGCGCCCCGTTGGGGAGGAGGGTCTCTGCGAGGGCCGCAGTCATCAGGTCGTCGGGGCTGTGACTCCCGTGGCCCACCGCGAGGCGGCCCGACGCCTCCAGCGCGGCGGCCTCTTCGGTGCTCACGCTGCCCTCCAGAAGCTCCGCCACGCGCAGGGTGGGGCAGCGCAGGAGCTCGGTGACCGCACCGGGGCCGAGCTGTGCGGCGCGCCCCGGGCTCCAGCGCCGGGTGAGCGCGAAGGCCTCGAGGGCGGGCGCCGCGGCGAGGGAGGAGAGCCACGCGTTGGTCGCACCCGCGAGGCCGACGCTGAGCGCGCGGAGCTTCGGGAGCGCGCAGAGCGGCGCGAGGGTCGTCGGGTCCTCGCCCGGTCCGCGGCCTTCGGTGAGGTGGAGATGCTCCAGGGAGGTGTACCCCGCGAGGGCGCGGAGGCCGTCGTCGGTGAAGCCCCCCTTCTCGACGCCGAGGTCGAGCCGCCGCGGCGCGCCGGGGGCGCTGAGCTGCGCGAGGCCCCGGGCGCCGAGCGCCGCGTCAGACACCCGCAGCGCGCGCAGCGAGAGCTTCGCGAGGTGCTTGCACGACGCGTCGGAGACGGGCGCGCCGAGAAGGTCGAGGGTGCGCAGGGAGGTGAGGTCCTTCGCGACCTCGGTGAC
>JBILLI010000574.1:0-5025 GCA_044376155.1 Polyangiales bacterium | reverse complement strand
GTGCAGCTCGACGACGATCCGAGGCCCGAGCTCATCCTCGTGCCCTTCGACCCCAACCTCCCCGCGGAGCAGCGCCTCGTCACCAGCCTCGAGGCCTGGGACCTCCGCGCGGGCGGCCTGCAGCGCCTCGGGCGCCTCGACGCCCCCGAGGGGACCACGGTGCTCACCGCGTCGTGGGGCAACGCGCTCTCGCGGCCGTACCCGCAGCCCGTGGCCGTGACCTCCGACGGGTATTTCCTCGCGCTCGACCGCGAAATGACCTCGACCAACCGCATCGTCACCGCGGAGTTCACCGTCCCCGGGATGCGCGTGGGCGGCTACGTCTCGGGCGTCGGCGTGCTCGGGCACACTCCCGTCATCGGCCCCCTCGGACCCTCCGCGGAGCGGGCCGTGCTCGTGCGCGACGCGAGACCCGCGCTGGTGCGCCTCGACGCCCGGGGCGCGTCGCTCTCGGCGCCGCCGCGCGTGCGGTGGAGCCGCGCCCGCAGCGCCTACCCCGCCCTCACCGACCTCGACGGCGACGGCGCGCGCGACTGCGTCGTCCTCGAAGGGCGCGACGTGCTGGGCCTTGACGCCGACGGCGCCCCGAGATGGACCGCGCGCGACGTCGCCCCCCGGGGGATGTTCATCGTCGGCGACGTGCTCCCGCTGCGCCTCGCCGACGGCAGCGCCCACCTCGCGCTGCACCGCGGCGACGCCAACGTGCAGATCCGCCCCGTGGTGCTCCGCGCGCGCGACGGCGCGGTGCGCTGGAACAGCCTCACGCGCCCCACGAACAGCGCCTTCGGACAGATGTCCGTGGGCGACCTCGACGGCGACGGCGGCGACGAGCTGGTCTTCGCCGCGAGCGTGATGCAGGCGGTGTCGGGCGAAGACGGTCGCGTCGTCGCCGAGGGCCCGAGCGCGCCGTACTCCGTGCAGATCCTCAGCCCCTTTCGCGGCGGCCCCCGCCCGGACATCTTCGCGAGCGCCGCGGCCCGGGGCGACCGCCTGCTCGGCCCCGACCTCTCGCTCGTCGCCGAGGGCGAGGTCGCGACCTTCACCAGCCCCTACGGCGCGGTCACCCGCTGCGAGGGCGCGCTCCGCGTGGCGGCCTCGCCCATCGGCTCCTCGGAGGTGCGGCTCCTCGACCCCACGCGCCTGCGCGGCACGGCCTCCGACCCGTCGACGGGTGTGCTCCGGCGCGTGGTGCTCGCGGGCGGGCGCACGCTCCCCGCGGGCGAACCCGTCCCCGCGGGGCTCCGCGCGGGCGCCCTCGCGAACGTCACGTCCGTGAGGGACCTCGACGGCCGCGGGGCGCCCGGACTCCTCGTGGGCAGCACCGACGGGCACCTCTACGCCCTCGACGCCTGCACCCTCGCGCTGCGCTGGGCCCTGGATTTTCGCGCGCCCGTGGGCGAGCCCGTGGTGGGCGACGCCGACGGCGACGGCGTCGACGACGTGCTGGTGAGCGTAGGCGACGGGTACCTCTACGCCCTCGGCCCGCGCACCCTCTCTGCGAGCGGCGACGTGCGCGACCTCGCGGACGAGTCGGGCGTCGACGACGTCGATCAGGTCGAGTCGGCCGACACGGTCCACGCGCAGTGGCAGGCCGTCGCGGGCGCGACGCGGTACCAGGTGCGCGTGCTCACGGCCTCCGGCACCGCCGTGCGCTTCCCCGACTACGCCGAGGTGAGCGGCACCCGCGCGCGCCTCGACGGCCTCCCGCTGCGCCTGGGCGGACGCTACCGCGTCGGGGTGATTCCTGTGGGCGCCGACGGCAGCGGGCCCGAGGCGCTCTCCGACGGCTTCACCATCGTCGACGAGAGCCCCCCCGCGGTGACCATTCAGGTGCTCACGCCCACCTTCGCGCCCCGCGCAGGGGAGCGGGCGGAGATCGAGCTGCGCTTCACCGATCGCACCGGCGTGGCCCGGGTGCACGCCGAGGTCCGCCGCGCCGACGGGGGCACCATCGCCGTGCTCGACGACGAGACCCTGCGCACCGCGGCGCCCTCGCGCACCACGCGCGCGGCGTGGACCGGCGCCCGCGACGACACCCGCATCGTCGAGCCGCCCGGGACCTACCGCATCGTCGCCGAGGTCACCGACGTGGCCGGCCGCACCGCCTCGGCCGAGGGCAGCATCACCCTCACCGAAGCCCCCACGCGCCCCGATGGCGGCGTCGGAACCCCTCGACGGGGGAGCGATCCGGGGTGCGGCTGCGGCGTGCCTTGGACACGTCCCTCGCCCGCCCCTCTCGCGCTGATGGCGCTTGGCCTAGTGTCGCGAGTCACAAGAAAGGGCCGGATGCGAAGGAGCCGCAAGCGCAGCAAGGCGTGACGACCGCCGCGTGGCTGAGCCACGCAAGGGAGGAGCAACGTCGCTGCGCGCCGCGGATCCGCTCGCATTCCGGACCTGGCTTGTGACTCGCGACACTAGGGCTTCGGCGGCGGCGGAGGCACCGACAGGTCGGGTAGCCCGTCGCGGGCGCGGAGCTCGCGCTCCAGGGCGCCGAGGCGCAGGAGCTCGTCGCGCAGGGCCACGGAGACGGCCTTGTAGGTGCGCAGCCGCGGCGGCATGTCGTAGTAGCGCTGGAGGTCCATGGGCGGGCCGAAGACCATGGTCACGGGCGCGCCGGTGCCGTCGAAGTTGCTCTTCACCTGCAGCGGAAAGTTGTTGGTGAGCCCCAGGGTGAACACCGGCAGCACGACGGGGCGCGCGCGGTACACGATGCTGCCCGCACCGATGTTCGCCGGGAGCAGTTCGTAGGGGTCGGGGCCGCGGCCGCGGGTGCCCTCGGGGTGAAAGCCCACGAAGGTGCCGCGCTGCGTGAGCGCGTCTTCGAGGAAGCCCACGGCGTAGTCGTTGAAGGCCCGCTTCGGGCCGTCGCGCATCACCGGGGGGTACATCGCCCAGGCCGACATCAGCCCGTTCACCACGCTGCCCAACGCGGACTCGTAGAAGAACGAAGCCCGCACGGGGAAGTACATCCGCTCGATCGACGGCACCTCGCGCAGGAGCACCGAGGAGATCGCGTAGAAATCGAAGAAGCTGCGGTGGTTCGCGATGACGAAGACACCGCGGTCGGCGTCGAGGCCGCGGAGGTGCTCCAGGCCGTAGAAGCGCGTGAGGTTGCCCGTCGCCCGCGCGACCCAGTTCTTCGCGATGACCCGCAAAAACCCGTTCGCCGCGTGCTTCAAGCGCGGGTCGCGGTTGATCGCGTCGGCGAAGCGGAACCACCGTCGTTCGGCGGGAGACAGCAGATCGAGTTGTTCGGCGGTGGGGCGCTGCATCAGGACGGTCGGCGCCGCTCCTTTGCACCGCCCCGATGGGCGCGTAAAGACCGCAGGCCGGAAATTCACCCCAGCAGCGCGCACAACACGCCCCGGAGCCGCGCCCGCTGCGCCTCCCGCGCGCCCGGGTCGAGGTCCGCCCGCAGGGGCAGCGCGCCGACGCCGCCGCGGGCATCGCGCCCGTCGAGGGCCTCCGACGCGCGCCCGGGGAACAGCGCGTAGGCCCCCACGCTCCCGGGGATGGCGTCGCGGTAGGCGTGCATCTTCACCAGTTCGTCGCGCACCACGGCGCCGTCGCCGCGCGCGGGGTCGAGCCGGTACTTCGCGTCGAGGTGCACCCGCCGCTCCCCCCGCGAGACCGTGAGGTCGGGCCGAAACGCCGTGGGCAGCAGCGCGCCGAAGCGACGCTGGACCTCCACCCCCATCTCGACGCCCCCCAACGCCAGCGACACGCCCCGCCCTGACAGCAGCGCCGCGGCGCTCGCGTCGCCCCCCCCGAGGGCCTGCGCGACTTCCAGCGCGCACCAGCGCTCGTACAGCGTCGGCGAGTCCCACAGCGACACCCGCAGCGCGGCGTCGAGCCGGAGCGTCGGCCCGGCCCCCTGAAGCTGCGCGAGGCACCGCGCGAAGACCCGGTGGCGCTCGCTGCGCGGGGGCGCCCGGAGCTCGTCCCGGGGCGGCACCGCGGCGAGCCACGGGAGGCCGTCGCGCCACGCGGCGAAGGCGCGACGCAGGCCGCGGTCCCCCTCGCCCAGCGCGTCCGCGCCTGCGCACAGCGCGTCGAGCAGGGCGCGCAGCGTGCGGCTCTCGGCGGTGTCCACGCTCAGCCCGGGGAGGGTGGCCCGCACCCGGCGCGCGCTCGCCGCGAGGTGCTCGGGATCCTCGCCGCGCGCCGCGATCGCCGCTGCGACCCGCGGGTCCTCCGGGGGCCACACGCCCACGAGAGACCGCAGCTCCGTCGACGGCGACCGGCGCACCTCGTCGAGGGCCTCGAGGAGCGCGGGGTCCTCCGCGAGCACCGCGAGAACGAAGCGCGCGTCGTCCGCGCCGCGCGCGCCCCCCGCCAACCCCGCGGGGAGCGTAAGGGCGCCCGCCTCGTCCCGCACCGCGGCGGACCATCGGGCCGCGCAGACCTCTCGCATCATCCCCGTCACGAGCGCGGTGGGCTCGTCCCAGCGCGCGCGCACCCGCAGCGGCAGGGTGTAGGGGCTCCCGCCGAGGGAGAGTGACAGCGCGCCGAGACCGACGTGTCCGTCGAGGGTCCACAGCACGCTGCGCCCGGCGGGGTCGAGGGGCTGAAGGCGGCCGGGGAGCTCCCCGAGGGTGACCCCGTCGGCGAGGGAGAGGTGCAGCCGCGCGCGCTCGTGCACCGAGAGCGCCGGGAGCAGCGCCGGGGGCGCGTCGGGGTGCCAGCGTATCGAGGCGCGGGCGGCGTCACAGCAGGTGCCCCGAAGCCCCTCGGAGAGTTCCAGCGTCGCGCCCTCCCCCGCCGCGTCGAGGCAGCGCAGGGTCAGCGCCGTCTGTCCGTGGAGCGCCACCGCCACGCGCGCGAGGGCCACGGGAGCGATGGGCGTCGGGGAGCGGTCGGGCAACGGGGCAGAGTCTCCAGCGTTCGCGTCGCGGGGCAGAGCGCCCGCGGAGAGGTGACAACCGCGCGGCGCATCGTGGTACGGTCCGCGCGCCCGGATGGACCCCGCAGTCTACGCGTACTACGAGCGTCTCAGTCGCAACCCCGATGATGCGGAAGCGTTGT